>NZ_RZQG01000443.1:0-4903 GCF_003998635.1 Mesorhizobium sp. M7D.F.Ca.US.004.03.1.1 | reverse complement strand
AGCTGGAAAGGTGCGGGGTTGCCCGTCGCCGTGATTGGATTGCGTGTGCCGATGAAGGTTTCGCCCGGCCGGCTGTTGGCTGGGCTTGCTGTCATTCTTGCCCTGAACGCACCGGCGCTCGCCACAGAGAGGGACTACGCAACCTGCATAGGCAAGGACGTCGAGCCGGACAAGCGCATCGCCGCCTGCACGCCGATCGCTGAGGACATCACGCAGCCGTCGCGCATCCGCGTCATGGCCTACTTCCATCGGGGCGTCGCCCGGGACGACAAGCAGGACTACGATCGGTCGATCGCGGACTACAGTGAGGCGATTGCGCTCGATCCCAAGCAGGCATCGGCATACTTCAACCGCGGAGCCGATTGGTACGACAAGGGAGACAACGACCGCGCTATCGCGGACTTCAACCTCGCCATCAGCCTGGAGCCATGGTCCAGCGATGCTTATTCCAGCCGCGGCGCCGCATTCCTGCGCAAAGGCCGTACCGATGCAGCTATTCTCGATTTTCAACAAGCGATCGAGGCCGATCCACAGAACGGCAACGCACATGCCGGCCTCGGCGCCGCCTGGGACAGGAAGGACGACCTAGTGCGCGCCGTCGCCGAATATGACGAGGCGATCCGCATCGATCCGAAGGACGATGCCAGCTATTACGGGCGCGGCATGGCGCGGGCCGGCAGGAAAGACTATAACGGCGCTATTGCCGATTTCGACGAAGCGATCAAGCTCGATCCGGGCAATACGGACTATCTCGTCAGCCGCAAAGCGGCTGCGGCGGCGAAAGCCGAGCTGCAACCCGGCGCCGAACCTGCGGTCCCGCAGGGCGCCGACAATGATACCCAGCCCGATGCCAAGCTTTCGACCGCCAAGATGGCGGAGCTCATTCAGGCGACCGACCCGCGCGTTCTCGTCGCGGTGCAGAACGGCGACAGCTTGTCGGATGCCGGCAAGTATGACCAGGCAATCGGCGCGTATGGCAAGGCGATCGCGCTCGATCCCGACAGTCCCCTCGCCTATTTCGGCCGCGGCAAAGCCTGGGACGCCAAGCGCGCCTATGACCGGGCGATTGCCGACTATGACCGGGTGATCAAGCTCCTCCCGAATATGGTCTCTGCCTATGTTCGCCGGGGCATGGCCAAGGCCACGACCGAGGATGCCGAAGGTGCTCTCGCCGATTGCGGCCGGGCCGCCGAACTCGATCCGAAGGTGCTGGATGCCTATTTCTGCATAGGCATGGCCTGGCATGTGAAGGGCAACGCCCAGCGCGCGATCACAGCCTATTCGGCGGCGATCGAGATCGATGCCAAAGATGCCCCCAGCTATTACGGGCGCGGCATAGAACGGGCCGACAGCAAGGATTATAGCGGCGCCATTGCCGACTTCGACCAGGCGATAAGGCTCTATCCGGGCAATCCGGACTACGCGGTCGCCCGCAAGGCGGCCGTGGCCGCCTTGAAGAAAGGTGGTGCCACGCAGGACGCCGTCGGCTCGGACCCGAAGAACCTCAAGGCCTTCATGGATCGTGGCGGTGCGTTCTACAGGAAGCGCAAATACGATCGCGCCATTGCCGAGTACAGCCGCGCGATCACGCTCGATCCAAGGAAGGCCGCCGCCTATGTCGGGCGAGGACTGTCACGCGTCGAGAAGGGCGATTATGATGGTGCCATCGACGACTACGGCAAGGTGATCGAGCTCTATCCGACCTATTTCGACGCCTATTTCGGCCGCGCCGTTGCCTGGGGCAAGAAGGATCAATTCGATCGCGCAATCGCCGATTACAATCGCGCGATCGAACTTGATGGCAGCTATGCGCCCGTTTATTTCGGGCGTGGCAGCACCTGGTTCGCCAAGGGCAACTACGATCGAGCCATTGCCGACTACGACCAGGCGCTCGAGCTTGATCCAAAGCTGGCCATCGCCCGCAAAGGCCGCAAGGTGGCGGTGGCGGCGAAAGCGAACGCCTCCAAGACGTCAGACGAAGCCGCAGGTCAGGCCGGCGAGGAGGCAATCAAGCCAAGTAGCGCTTCGCCAGCCGCGCAGACGTTCAGCAAGGGCTGGACGCTGCATGAGAGGGACGACTATGACGGCGCCATTGCCCTGTACGACAAGGCGATTGCGCTCTTCCCGGCATTCCACGACGCCTATCTGGCCCGAGCAATGGCCTGGGAGGCAAAGAGCGATTACGCTCATGCCGTCGCCGATTACAGTCAGGCAATCACGCTCAATCCGAATTTTGCCGATACCTACTACGACCGTGGCCAGAACCGCGGTTTCCAAAGAGATTACGATGGGGCGCTTGCTGACTACGGAAAGGCCATCAGTCTCGATACCAAGGACGCAAGGGTTTATGCCGACCGGGGCCTCATCTTGATGGGCAGGCATGAGGACGCCGCAGCGTTGCGTGATTTCGAAAGGGCGCTCAGCCTCGATCGCAAGAACCCCTTTGCCTATTTGGGCCGAGGCGTCATTCGGATCAGTAAGGCGGATTATGACGGGGCCATCGCCGATTTGAGCCAAACGATAAAGCTCAAACCGGATTTCGCCACCGCCTACAAAGTGCGGAGCAGAGCGTGGGACGCCAAGGGCAACCACAAGCGCGCCGAGGCCGACCGCAAGAAAGCGCTGAGCCTCGGGGCGAAATAGAGACAAGGTTGGGAGGGCTGCCAGATGTCGCGTTGGAAAGCTTTGGGCGTGGCGGGGGTCGCCGCTTTGTGCTTCGTTGCGGTGAAGGTGTTGCCTGGGCGTTCGGCTTTGCCGGCGGTAAATATCTCTACCAGACAGTGGCTGGTTCCCCCGATCCGCAGACGCTGACCGCGGCTCAGGTGAGCGAACAGATTGAGAGCCAGGGAAGCCAGATCTTCAAGGCAATCAAGCAGGAGTTCCCAGAAGACTACGACGTCGTCGTGGAAAAGATCACGGCCGTGGCCAGGCTTGGAAATGTCAACCAGGTGCGAAACACGAGCGGGATGGCGGTCGCCGATCTCAGGCGAAGATACGCATCCCTGCTGTCCTCGGCTCCGGACAGCAAAGCCGCCGAGGCGCTACGTGCACAATTGGATCTGCTCAACCATGTCATGGCGCGGGAAACCGCTACCATCTGCAACAACTACCTCCGTGAAGGGCCGGGCGCGCTCAGCACGCCGGACCAGGATTTCCTGATCGACATGGACAAGGTCGGCGCCACCCTGTTCCGCGCCTTCGGCGCAGCGAAGAATGGCGATCTGCCGGCCGCTGCTGCCAGTGACGGAGACTGGTCGCTGCTGGCCGACGCTTTCATCGACGCTGGCGGCACTCCCGCCGAGATAACTGCCATTGCCAATGTCAGCCGGAAATTCGAAGGCCTCTGCCCAGCCGTGGCAAAACTCTACGCAGCCGCATTGTCGCTGCAAGGTGAACCCGGGCGACACATCAAAACCACTCTGCTCTATGAGATCGCCCGGAATTAGCCGGGATTTGCTGATCCGTGCGTCTGACATGGATCTGTCGCGCCCCGTAAACCTCTTTGACTGGCTAGCCATGTCCTCGAAGCTCGAGAATCCGATTGGCGCCTTACCCCAGAGCTGAATTGCTGAAATACTTTGCAAAATCAGGGCGTTGCGCCAGAACTTTGCCGTCGGCATCACGCAATATGCCCGAGGCGAAGAGATAGTCGCCGATCGCTTCCATCTTGGCCGGATCCATCGTCCCGATGGCGCCGCTTTGGCTGCGTAGATAATGACCGTCGATCAGCGCCTTCAGCGAAGCCTCGATCAGCGCGGGATTGGTCAATGCATCCTTGTTGGCAGCGATCAGCAGGGCTGCCGCATCTTCGGGGTGGTCGACAGCGAACTGGTAGCCGCGCCGCGTCGCCTGGACGAAAGCGGCCGCAGGGTTGGGGTTTGCCTGGAGATAGGCTTCGCTCGAAGAGATCAGCGTCGTGTGCTCATCAGGCACGCCGTAATCGGCATAGACGAAGCTGCGCTGCTTGACGCCCTTGAGTTCGGCTTCGACACCCTCCCAGGTCGAAACTTCAAGCGTGAAATCGACCGAACCATTGGCCAGCGCCTCATAGGCCGAGGTGCCGAGCGTCACCGTCTCGAAATTGCCCTTGCCGCCATCATGGCGGATGATGGTCGATATCAATGCGTTTTCCCAGGCACTGCCGAAGCCGCCATAGGTCAAGCCGTCGAGGTTCCTCGGGCTTTTGATTTCGCTGCGTGCCTCATTGAACACCACGCGACCGGTTTCGGATTGCACCACCGCATAGACGCCCTTCAGGTCCGCCCCGGCGGTCTTCTGGGTGAACAGGCTGATGGTGCCGTTGATACCGAAATCGGCGACGCGGTTTGCGACCAGCGTGCCCGCACCGGTATCGCTGTAGGGCAAGATCTCGACCTCGAGTCCGGCCTCGCGATAAAAGCCCTTGTCGCGGGCGACGAACAGTCCGATGTGGTTGGTGTTGACCGTCCAGTCGAGGGCGACGGTGACCTTTTGTGCAGCCGATTGTGCTTGGGCTCGCCCCGATCCGGTAACGAGCGGAAGGCCGGTGGCAAGGGTCAGCAACAAGGCCTGCCGGCGCGTCAAGTCAGTCATGGTCGTGTCCTTTGGATGGGTTGGGGTTGAGGATGATGTCGAGGATCTCGGCCTCGAGCGCACTTGCCTGGCGCGCGGCATCGCCGCCAAGGCTGCGCGGGCGCGGCAGCGGCACCTCGATTTCACGCACGATGCGGGCCGGGCGCGCCGACAGTACATAGATCCGGTCGGAGAGGAACACGGCTTCGCGTACGTCGTGAGTGATCAGCAGCGCCGTCCAGCGGTGGTGCCGCCACATCTGTTCGAGCCAGCGCTGCATGGCGGTGCGGGTCAGTGCATCGAGCGCACCGAACGGCTCGTCGAGCAGCAGCATGTCACGCTCCTGCACCAC
>NZ_RZQG01000442.1:0-4905 GCF_003998635.1 Mesorhizobium sp. M7D.F.Ca.US.004.03.1.1 | reverse complement strand
GCACGGAGAGCACGACGAGACCCATGATCAGCGTCGGGATCGACATCAAAAGGTCGACGAGACGGGACAGCAGCGTGTCGAACCAGCCGCCGAAGACGGCCGCCGAGAAGCCGAGGATGGCGCCGAGCGAGAACGACAGCGCGGTGGCCAGCACCGCGATGAACAGGGTGATGCGGGCGCCGTAGATCATGCGCGAAAGCAGATCGCGGCCGAGATTGTCGGTCCCGAGCAAATGGGTCGCCGACATAGGTTCCCAGACATCGCCGACGATTTCGCCATTGCCGTGCGGCGCAATCCACGGTGCGAAGACCGCCGCCAGCACGAACAGTGCCGTCAGGACTATGCCGATCAGTGCGGGGATGGGGATGCGTTTGATATCGAGCATATCCGCCCCCTATTTCGGATGTCTGAGACGCGGATTGGCGACGATCGCCGCTATGTCCGCAATGATGTTCAGGCTGATGTAGACTGCGGCGAAGATCAGGCCGACCGCCTGGACCACCGGCACGTCGCGTTTGGTGACGTGGTCGACCAGATACTGTCCCATGCCCGGATAGACGAAGATCACCTCGACGACGACGACACCGACGATGAGATAAGCGAGGTTGAGCATGACGACATTGATGATCGGCGCGATGGCATTGGGGAAGGCGTGCTTGCGGATGACGTTGAAGGCCGACAGGCCTTTCAGTTCCGCCGTCTCGACATAGGCCGACTGCATGACATTGAGGATCGCCGCACGTGTCATGCGCATCATGTGGGCGAGCACGACCAGCGTCAGCGCCGTCGCCGGCAGTGCGATCGCCTGCATCCGCTCGCCGAACGGCATGCCGTCATAGACGGTCGAAATGCCGGGGAATATCTGCCATTTCACGGCGAAGAAATAGACGAGCACATAGCCGATGAAGAATTCGGGGAAGGAGGTCGAGGCAAGCGCAAGTCCTGAGATCAGCTTGTCGACCCAGCCATTGCGGTAGCGCACCGCGATCAGGCCGAGGATAATCGCCAGCGGCACCGCGACGACCGCCGCCCAGAAGGCGAGGAACAGCGTGTTCCACAGCCGTCCCTTGATCGACGTGGCGATATCCTGCCCACTCGACATAGCCGTGCCGAGATCGCCGGTCAGCACGCCGCCCAGCCAATGGAAATACCTGAGATAGGCCGGCTGGTTGAGCCCGAGCTGCTCGCGCAGATTGGCGAGCGACTCCGGCGTCGCCGACTGTCCGAGAATGGCTTGCGCGACGTCGCCGGGAAGGATCTGGGTGCCGGCGAAGATCAGGACCGAAACGGCCAACAAGAGGAGAATGCCCAGCGCAACGCGCTGGGCCACCAATTTCAAGATGGGTGAGGACATATCCGCAAGGCCAAGCTCAGGCTTCGAGCCAGCACTTCGCCAGCGCGTAGCCGTTCATTAGCTCCTGATGTGGATCGTCGACCCAGCCGCCGACCTTGGCGCCGGTCGCGTCGATGAACTGGTTGAACATCGGCAGGATCAGGCCACCGTCGTCGCGCACCATGACGGCCATGTCGTGGTACATCTGCTTGCGCTTGGCCTCATCGAGCTCGGCGCGCGCCGCCAGCACCATCTTGTCGAAATCCGGACGGATGAAACGCGTGTCGTTCCAGTCGGCGGTCGACAGATAGGCGGTCGAGTACATCTGGTCCTGGGTCGAGCGGCCGCCCCAGTAGGAAGCGCAGAAGGGCTGCTTGTTCCAGACCTCGTTCCAGTAGCCGTCGCCGGGCTCGCGCTTGATCTCGAGCGTGATGCCGGCCTTGGCCGCGCTCTGCTGGAAGAGCTGCGCTGCATCGACGGCGCCGGGGAAGGCGACATCCGAAGTGCGCAGCAGCACCGAGCCGTCGTGACCAGATTTCTTGAAGTGGAACTTGGCCTTGTCCGGGTCGTACTTGCGCTGCTCGATCTCGGTGAACAGCGGATAGGACGCATTGATCGGGAAGTCGTTGCCGAGCGAGCCGTAGCCGCGCAGGATCTTGTCCAGCATTTCCTCGCGGTCGATCGCCAGCTTCAGTGCCATGCGCAAATCGGCGTTGTCGAACGGCGCCGTGTTGCAATGCATGATGAACACGTAGTGGCCGGGACCCGCGTGGTTGCGGATGGTAACGCCCGGCAGGCGCTTGATCAGGTCGACGATCTTCGGCTCGACGCGGTTGATCATGTTGACCTGGCCGCCCTGCAGGGCGGCCGTGCGCGCCGTCGCGTCGTTGATGACGATGACCTCGATCTGGTCGGCATGGCCCATCTTGTCGCCTTGCCAGTAATTGGCGAAGCGCTCGGCGCCATGGCGCACGCCGGGCTCATTGGTCTTGACCACGTAAGGGCCGGCCGAGATGCCGGCATCTGGCTTGTCCTTGCCGCCGTTCGGCTGGACGATCAGGTGATAGTCGCTGAGCAGGTAGGGAAGGTCGGCGTTCGCCTCCTTCAGCGTCAGCACCACTTCCTTGCCACTGGCCTTGATGGTTTCAATGCCCTTCATGTAGCCGAGCGCGCCGGATTTCGACTTCTCGTCGGAATGGCGCTCGAGTGTGGCGGCCACGTCCTCAGCGGTCACCGTCTTGCCGTTGTGGAATTCGACGCCGTCGCGGATCTTCAGCGTCCAAACCTTGGCGTCGTCTGACGAGCCGATCTCCTCGGCGATGCGGTTCTCGAGCTTGCCCTCGGGGGACAGCTCGACGATCATTTCGCCCCAGCACTTGCCGAAGGCGAACGGCACCTGTGTCATCATCAGCGCCGGATCGAGGCTGTTGGTGGATTCGCCGCCGACCAGGCCGGCCTTCAGCGTACCGCCCTTGACCGGGCCGGCCGCGCGCGCAGCGCTTGAAAGCAGCGAGTTGGCGAAGGGTGCGGAGACACCGAGCGCTGCCGCCCGGCCGAGAAAATCACGACGGCTCAGCTTGCCCGATGCGACACGCCGGCTAAGGAATTCGAGTTCGTTTGACATATTGAGTTCCTCACTCTGTTGGTTCGACTCTGCGGTCGTTTTTCTTGTTTCTTGTGAGGAGAATAATGACCGCAAGGGAAAGCGGTAAGCAAGACCGAATGCGACATGCCGTGGCGTAAATCGTACGTCGCAATTGGACCAACGAAATCGGCGCTCAAAGAAGCGCGCGCGGCACCTTCTCCTCGAAATTGCGCTCGAAAACGAGTTTCTCGCCCTCATAGGCCTCGATTCTGGCGCTGACGATGAAGTTTTGCGCGTCCGACCGCATTTCGGCCGATGTCTCGGTGCGCACCGACCATCCATTTCGCGACAGGGTCTGCGTCCAGTGCGTCTTTCCCGAGGCCGACAGCGGATCGTCGGGATGGATCGTCCAGGTCTCGCGAGCGATGCTGCCATTGGCCAGGCCATGAGCGAGATCGCGCACCTCGCCGAAATCATCATCGATGGAAAGTGTCACGATTCCCGTTTTTTCGTCACGATCGACATGACGCTCGGAATTGGCGGCGCGGATCGTCTCTGTTGCCCAGGGGGTGGCCCCCTCCGGCTCGGCGAACGTCACTTCGTCGCCTGTCGCCAGCGGCCGCAGCGGCAAGCTGAGCGTCGCCGCCGACAAGGTGAGCTGGACCGGCTCCGGCGATGGCCAGATGGCAGGCCAATAGGTGTTCGAAACGGCAACGCGCAGCCGGTGGCCGGCCGGAACGCGGTAGGCGCATTGATCGAGCACGGCGCGCACTGAGACGATTTCACCCGGCACCAGTGCTTCCGGGAATTCGTGCGAGTTGCGATGCGTCAGATTGAGCACGCCATAGGAAATCAGCTCCGAGGCACCGTCGGGATGCACGTCGCACAGCCGGACCGCGATATTGGCCTGCGGACGATCGGAGGATAGCCGCACCTCAACTTCGGGCGCGCCGACGATGTCGATCGCCTCGTTGAGTTCCGGCTGGTCGAAACACACCGACAAGGCATCGTCGGGGCGCTGATCGCCGGGCAGTTCCGGGCCGAAGGTGAACGGGAAATACTCGCCGCCGGCCAGGCCGCAGCTTTGCGGCGATGCGACGATGGCGGGTTCGCCTGCGGGGATCAGATCGACCGTTTGCGTCTTGATGGTTGGCGAGGGCCATTCCTGCTCCGCCACCCAGCGGCCTGGTCGCTCGGGATGCCAGCGTGCCGGACGCACGCTGTCCATCACATAGGCGCGGTAGGCAGGGTCGGCCTCGACGCCGGTGTCGACATCCTTCAGCCAGCGGTCCCACCAGCGCAACGCCTCCTGCAGGAAGCCGATGGCGGGCTTAGGCCCGGCGTAGTGCGGGTATTTGTGGATCCACGGCCCGATGATGCCCTTGACCGGGGCTTCGATGTTGCTGGCCAGATGCGAGACGGTGTTGCGGTAGCCGTCATGCCAGCCGCCGATCGACAGCACCGCGGCTTTGACGGCGGAAAAATCCTCGCAGATCGAGCCGCGCTTCCAGTAGGCATCGCGGTGCTGGTGCTTCAGCCACAGAGGTGCCAGGAAGGACTGGTTCTCCAGCCGGGTCAGCCATAGATCGCGCCATCTGTTGTCGCCGGCCAGCAGCGGGTCCGGCGGCCGCGACGAGTAGGAGAGCATGGTCGAGGCCCAGCCGAAATTCTCGATCAGCAGGCAGCCGCCCTTGTAGTGGATGTCGTCGGCATAGCGGTCGACGGTCGAGCACAGGCTGATCACCGCTTTTAGCGCTGGCGGCTGCTTGGCCGCCACCTGCAGGCAGTTGAAGCCGCCCCAGGAAATGCCCATCATGCCGACATTGCCGTTGCACCAAGGTTGGCTTGCCGCCCAGGCGATGACGTCGCAGGCGTCCTGCAATTCCTGCTCGGAATATTCGTCGTCCATCAGCCCTTCGGAATCACCGTTGCCGCGCATGTCGACGCGGATCGAGGCGTAGCCGTTGCCGGCGAAATAGGGATGCGT
>NZ_RZQG01000441.1:0-4908 GCF_003998635.1 Mesorhizobium sp. M7D.F.Ca.US.004.03.1.1 | reverse complement strand
TACATGAGGCGATCGCCGACGATTTTCTCAGCGCCGTCAAGGCGCTCACCGCCAGGGTCACGGTCGGCGATCCGCTCGATGACCGAACCAAGGTTGGCGCGATGATCTCATCCGACCACCTGGCCAAGGTGGCAGATTACGTGGCGTCAGCCGCGACCGAGGGCAGCAGCGTCTACAGCGGCGGCAAGCAGCTGGCCTCCAATGCCGGCCAATACCTCGATCCCACCATCATCCGCGGCGTCACCGAGGATATGGCCATAGCGCGCGAGGAAGTATTCGGCCCGGTGCTCTCGGTGTTGACTTTTGAATCGATTGAAAAGGCGTTGCACATCGCCAACAACACGCCCTATGGTTTGTCGGCGGGCGTGTGGAGCGCCAGCATCGACACTTGCATGTCGGTGGCGCGTGGGGTGCGTTCGGGGACCGTCTGGGTGAACACATTCATGGAAGGTTATCCCGAGCTGCCTTTCGGAGGCTACAAGCAGTCCGGTCTCGGACGCGAACTCGGCAAGCGTGCCGTCGAGGATTATACCGAGGAAAAGACAATCCAGTTTCATCGCGGCCAGCGCACCGGATGGTGGGTCGGCTGAGTTGAGAAGAACCCGGCGGGCATCCGCCGGTCGTGTAGATGCAACAAGGGAGGAAGTACATGTTGCGCAAACTGCTTATCGGAACGGCGCTCGCATCGGGTCTGGCTTTCGCGGCCCATGCCGAGGACGTCAAGGAAGTCCAGATGCTGCATTGGTGGACGTCAGGCGGCGAAGCGGCTGCTCTCAACGTCCTCAAGGGTGATCTGGCCAAGGAAGGCTACGCCTGGAAAGACGTGCCGGTCGCCGGCGGTGGCGGCGACGCTGCCATGACCGCGCTGAAGGCGATGGTTGCCGCTGGCAACTATCCGACCGCCTCGCAGATGCTCGGCTACACCGTGCTCGACTATGCCGCCGCCGGCGTCATGGGCGACCTGACCGAGACGGCGAAGAAGGAAGGCTGGGACAAGTCCGTTCCGGCAGCCCTGCAGAAGTTCTCTGTCTATGAAGGCAAGTGGGTCGCGGCTCCGGTCAACGTCCACTCGGTCAACTGGCTGTGGATCAACAAGGCCGTCATGGACAAGATCGGCGGCACCGAGCCGAAGACCTTCGACGACTTCGTGGCCCTGCTCGACAAGGCCAAGGCGGCAGGCGTGATCCCGCTCGCTCTCGGTGGCCAGAACTGGCAGGAAGCCACCATGTTCGACTCGGTCGTGCTGTCGACTGGCGGACCTGAGTTCTACAAGAAGGCCTTCAACGACCTCGACGACGCTTCGCTCAAATCCGACACGATGAAGAAGTCGTTCGACAACCTGGCCAAGCTCGTCACCTATGTCGACCCGAACTTCTCGGGCCGCGACTGGAACCTTGCCACCGCCATGGTCATCAAGGGCGATGCCTTGGTGCAGGTCATGGGCGACTGGGCCAAGGGTGAGTTCCACGCCGCCAAGAAAACCCCGGGCACGGACTTCCTGTGCTATCGCTTCCCGGGCACCGACGGCTCGGTGATCTACAACTCCGACATGTTCGGCATGTTCAACGTTCCGGACGACCGCAAGGCCGCCCAGGTCGCGTTGGCCACCGCCACCCTGTCGAAGAGCTTCCAGTCGGCCTTCAACGTCGTCAAGGGTTCGGTTCCGGCTCGTACCGACGTTCCGGACACCGACTTCGACGCTTGCGGCAAGAAGGGCATCGCCGACCTGAAGGCAGCCAATGACGGCGGCACGCTGTTCGGCTCGCTGGCCCAGGGTTATGGCGCGCCTCCGGCGGTCGCCAATGCCTACAAGGATGTCGTCTCCAAGTTCGTCCATGGTCAGATCAAGACCTCGGACGAGGCCGTGACCGAGCTGGTCAAGGCGATCGACGACGCCAAGTAAGCGCCACACACCCAAAACGCCTTCCCCGCTCCGGCGGGGAAGGCCCAAATCCGCGAACTAATATCCGCGAACCTGGTTGGCCTCGCGTCGACGGGAGGAGCCCCATGAGCACGGTAGCGACAAGCCAGATCAAGCTGACGCCGGAGCGGCACCGCGCCTCGGTGCGCTCGCGCTTGCAGGACGCCCTGCCGAAGATCGTTCTGGCGCCGAGCTTCGCCATCACCATCGTCTTCGTCTACGGCTTCATCCTGTGGACGATCTATCTATCCTTCACCAATTCCAAGACCTTCCCGTCCTATGTCATCACCGGCTCGCGCGCCTATCAGCGGCTGTGGGGCTGGACCTTCGACACCGACCCGCCGTCAAGCTGGTACACGTCGATCACCAATATGGGCATTTTCGGTTTCCTCTACATCTTCATCTGCCTGGCGCTCGGCCTGTTCCTGGCCATCCTGCTCGACCAGAAGATCCGCGGCGAAGGCGTGCTGAGGCCGATCTACCTCTACCCGATGGCGCTGTCCTTCATCGTCACCGGCGTCGCCTGGAAATGGTTCCTCGATCCCGGCCTCGGCCTCGAGCAGACCTTGCATCAATGGGGCTGGACGAGCTTCCATTTCGACTGGATCAAGAACAAGGATTTCGTCATCTACACGGTGGTCATCGCCGGCGTCTGGCAGGCTTCCGGCTTCATCATGGCGATGTTCCTGGCCGGCCTGCGCGGCATCGACGGCGAGATCATGAAGGCGGCGCAGATCGATGGCGCCACCACCTTCCAGCTCTATCGCCGCATCGTCATCCCGCTGCTGCGGCCGATCTTCCTGTCGGCCTTCATCGTGCTCGCGCACCTCGCCATCAAATCCTACGATCTGGTCGTGGCGCTGACCAGCGGCGGGCCGGGCGGCTCGGCCTGGCTACCGTCCAACTTCATGTATGAATACACGTTCAAGCGCAACGAGATGGCCGTCGGCTCGGCAAGTGCGGTGATCATGCTGATGACCATCGTCGCCATCATCGTGCCCTATCTCTATTCGGAACTGCGGGAGAAGCCGCGATGAGCGCTGTCACCACTCCCGCCCGCCAGGCCTCTGGCGGCGTCAACGTCAAGATCATCAACCGCATCGTTATCTATGGGCTGCTGGCGCTGTTTGCGCTGTTCTACCTGATGCCGCTGTTCGTCATGCTGGTGACCTCGTTCAAGACCATGGACGAGATCCAGAACGGCAACATGCTGGCATTGCCCAAGGCGCCGACCTTCGACCCATGGCTGAAGGCCTGGGGCGAGACCTGCGTCGGTCTCACCTGCGCCGGCATCAAGGGTTATTTCTGGAACTCCATCAAGATGGTGGTTCCAGCCGTGCTGATCTCGACGATGCTCGGGGCGCTGAACGGCTACGTGTTGACCAAATGGCGCTTCCGCGGCGCAACGCTGGTGTTCGGGCTGATGCTGTTCGCCTGCTTCATCCCGTTCCAGTCGGTGCTGCTGCCGATGGCGACCATCCTCGGCAGCTTGGGCCGCTTCGGCGTCACGCTGCAGAACTCGGTTGGAACGAGCTTTGGCCTCGGCAACCCGACGGTCAACCTCGTCTTCGTTCATGTCGTCTACGGCATCGGCTTCACCACGCTGTTCTTCCGCAATTACTACGAGGCGTTCCCGACCGAACTGGTCAAGGCGGCGCAGGTCGACGGCGCCTCCTTCTTCCAGATCTTCCGCCGCATCATGCTGCCGAATTCGATGCCGATCTTCGTCGTCACCGTCATCTACCAGTTCACCAACATCTGGAACGACTTCCTGTTCGCCTCGGCTTACGCCGGCACCGGCGACGCGATGCCGATGACGGTGGCGCTCAATAACGTCGTCAACACCTCGACCGGCGTCGTCGAATACAACGTCAACATGGCCGCCGCGATGATCGCGGCACTGCCCACCCTTCTCGTCTACGTGCTCGCCGGCCGCTACTTCGTGCGCGGTCTCATGGCTGGCGCCGTCAAAGGATAATCTGATGGCTTTTCTGGAAATTGATGGTCTGAGAAAGCGCTTCGGCCAGGTCGAGATCCTGAAAGGGATCGATGTCGAACTCGAGAAAGGCGGCTTCCTGGTGCTGGTCGGCCCATCCGGCTGCGGCAAGTCGACCTTGCTCAACACCATCGCCGGACTGGAGACGATCACCTCGGGCGAAATCCGCGTCGACGGCCGCGCCATCAACGATCTGCATCCCTCCAAGCGAGACATCGCCATGGTGTTCCAGAGCTATGCGCTCTACCCGAACATGACGGTGGCCGGAAACATCTCCTTTGGCATGGAGATGCGCGGCGTGCCGGCGGCGGAGCGCCAGAAGGCAATCGACAAGGTGGCCAAGGTGCTGCAGATCGGTCACCTGCTGCAGCGCAAGCCGAGCCAGCTTTCCGGCGGCCAGCGCCAGCGCGTCGCCATGGGTCGGGCGCTGGTGCGCGACCCCAAACTGTTCCTGTTCGACGAGCCGCTCTCCAACCTCGATGCCAAGCTGCGCGTCGACATGCGCATCGAGATCAAGCGCCTGCACGCCACCACCGGCACCACCATCGTCTATGTCACCCACGACCAGATCGAGGCGATGACGCTGGCGACCAAGATCGCCGTCATGCGCGACGGCGAGGTGCAGCAGTTCGGCACCCCGGCCGAAATCTACAACAACCCGACCAATCTCTTCGTCGCCGACTTCATGGGCTCGCCGGCGATGAACCTGATCCCGGCGACGATCGGCACCAACGGCAACGCGCTGTCCGTCGTGCTGCAGCGCGAGGCGCGCGAGCCGATCAATCTGCCGATGGCCAATGCCCCGGCGGGCCTGTCGGCATTCCAGGGCAAGCCGATCATCTTCGGCGTCCGCCCTGAAGCGCTGACCGATCCGGAAGGTGCCGAGCGCAACGCGTCGAACATCGCCACCGCCGACTGCCACATCGAGGTCGTCGAACCGGCAGGCTCGGACACCTTCGCCGTCACCAATCTCGGCGGCAAGGGCGTGGTG
>NZ_RZQG01000440.1:0-4911 GCF_003998635.1 Mesorhizobium sp. M7D.F.Ca.US.004.03.1.1 | reverse complement strand
AGCCCAGATGGCGCAACAAGCCGGCATCACGCTTTCACCGCAGGAGATGGCCGATCACACCGCTGGCCAGGATGCCAAGAAGGCAGCCGATGCTGCCGCCAAGGCCCAGAAAGGATCACCCCATGCCAGTTAGCGCTGATGAACTCTGCCGGGGAGGGATGAGCTATCCAGTGGCGATCGAGGTTGCCCGGCAGATGAATGCCGGGCTCACCAATGGCAACGCCGCCTCGCTGATGGCGGTCGGGCTGCCGGGCGAACAGGCCAAAGAAATCGCCCGGCAGATCAACGCCGGTGTTTTTGACGGTCACAAGCTGGCGATGACGCAGGTCAATCCGATCCTCGCGCAAACGCTGAAGCGGACCAGCGGCCTCTGATGACCTACGCATGGATTGATCTCGGCAACGGCCGGCAGGTGTTCCGCAAGGTGGAAACCGCCAGGCCAAAGCGTTCAGCACTTCCGGCGCCGATGATCAGCACCGATACGATGCCTGAAACGCAGTCGATGCTGGACGGCAATTACTACACCTCGAAATCGGCACTGCGCGCGACCTATCGCGCCGCTGGTGTCGAGGAGATCGGAAACGATCCGGCGCGGTATCGCCGGAAGCCGAAGCCCAAGGTCGACCGCAAGGCGATCAAGGATAGCGTTCAAAAGGCAAAAGCCCGGTTCGAGCGCGGCGAGAGAACCACAAGCAACTGATCTCCAAGCTGCGTTGTCAACCATTCGGTAGAGTCCTACCATCGATAGACAAATGGCGGAGGGGCGAAGTCTCATGCGAACGTCGCGCATTATTTTGTCTGCAATTGCTGTGTTGTTACAGGTTTCAACGGCTGGAGCCGGTCATTTCGTTGGAAGCTTCCAAGCCGAATTTCTAGACGACGGACGCAAGATAAGGCTTTTGCAGCCCTACGAGTTTGATGATGACAACAACAAACAGTGGAACGTGCCTAGTGGAACCGAGGTAGATGGAGCTTCAATTCCAAAGCCCCTCTGGAGCATAATAGGCGGGCCGTTCGAGGGTAAGTATCGGAACGCCTCTGTCATTCATGATTATGAATGCGATAAAGAAACCACCCCATGGTGGGACGTGCACCAGATGTTTTATGACGCCATGATTGCCTCGGACGTAGGCCCGATAGAAGCCGAAATCCTGTACCTTGGTGTTTTCAACTTTGGTCCACGCTGGACGGTCGCAGACCCTCCTAGCCACGTACGTGTGTGCACGACAGGAATCAACGGATTTACGTGCATCATGGAGTTCCGCGAGGGCATACCCCATGGGTATCCGCAGAACGCGTACAGCGAAGAAGACATGGCGAAGATTGAGGCGTACGTACGAGCCCAGGTTCAAGGCGGCGATCTACCTCTTGGCCGTGACGCCGACAAAGTTTTAACGAGAATACTTGGGCACTCGTCGATAATTAAGAACTAAAATCCCTTCGGCTTTCTCAGCGAAATAATCAGCCGAATTAGATTTTGATCACGCAGAATTCCGTGACGCAATCGCGCCGCGTCGTGCGCTCTTTTATCTGCAATCCCTCAGACGGAGCAATCCAATGGAAGACCTGAACGGAGGCGCATCAGCGCCCGCCGAGACCACTACTGTTGCACCCGAAGTCGAGACTGTCGCCCCGCCGGCGCCTGTCAATTCCGAGGTTCCCAAGGCCGAAGCAAAGTCCGATCCGAAGGCTGAGGAAAAGAAGGCTCCTACCGCTCGGGAAGCTCTAAAAGCTGCTGCCGAAAAGGTGGCGGAAAAGGCCAAGGCGGAGATATCGGACGCTGATAAGAAAGCCCCTCCGATCCAGTCGAAACCAGCCGACAAGACAGCGGACAAGGCACTACCAGACCCGAAGTCAGGGAAGGCGGTGGAAACTGCCGCCACGGTCGAAAAACCCGCTGAAACGGCTCCCAAGACCGCTCATCACGAGGCTCCGGCACGCTTCAAGAGCGATGCTGCGGCGATGGCGGAATGGGAGAAATCTCCAGAGCCCGTCAAAGCAGCCGTGCACCGCTCTATCCGCGAGCTCGAGGCCGGTATCGAAAAGCACCGCGTCTCGGCCGAGGCCTACGAACAGGTCAAGGACTTCGACGATCTAGCGAAGAAGAACAACACGTCGCTGCGCGATGCGATGACCCGCTACACCAATCTGGAGCGGACCCTTCTCACCAATCCGCTGAAGGGCATCGAGGCGGTTTGCGACTATGCTGGTGTCTCGCTGCGCCAACTGGCGGCGCACGTCATGGGGCAGAAGCCCGACGAGGTGCAGGGCCAGAACGATGCCACGGTGCGCGAGCTTCGGCAGGAGATTGCCTCGTTAAAGCAGCAGGTCGGTGGCGTGACCACCTCGATCCAGCAACAGCATGTCGAGCGCACCGGCGCCGCAGTGGAAAAATTCGCGGCCGAACATCCCCGGTTCGAGGAATTGGCCGAAGACATCGCCTTCTTTATCAAGTCCGGCAAGACCAAGGACTTGGCCGAAGCATATTCGCTGGCAGAACGGATGAACCCGGCTCCAGCCACAACAGCTCAAGCAGCGCCTCAGACGCGCACCGCTCCAGACCCGCAGGCTCAGACCCTGAAGGGCCAGAAATCCGTCACAGGCGCACCCTCGGCCGGCTCAGACCCGGCAACGAAGCGAGCCTCCACCTCAATCAAGGATGCACTCCGGCGGGCCGCAGCCCAAGCTGGATGATCCGGTCATAAAGGAGGGGCGAGATGCCTCTTACTTCAGTCGAAAAGAACCAGGAGATCCTGTCTCTGGCGCTTGAGGATCGATCCTCGGGTTACCAGGACCTGGTTTCCAACTCGTGCGCTCTGCTGCACGTGCTTCAAAGCAAGGGCAAGTTCAAGGAGTATTCCGGCCCGCGCATCCGTGAACGTCTTCTCTACACGAAGACCGGATCGGCCGTCTGGTATAACGGTTTCGGGTTCCTCAACCCGGTGCCGACCGAGTTGTTCAACGACGCCGAGTACACCCCGAAAATGGTTGCCGTCGCCATCACCCTCGCCAATGAGGACATCCTCAACAACGAGGGCGAAAACCAGCTTCTGGACATGATGGAAAGCCACATCGCAGCCGCCGAAAGCGAGCTGGAAGATGAGGTCGACATCTCGCTCCATGGCAACGGCACCCGCTTCGGCGGCCGCGAGCTTGGCGGCCTGCAGCTGGCTGTTCCGACCGTGAACAATTCCGGCACCTATGCCGGCATCGATCGCGGCGCCAATGCGATCTGGCGTACATCGGTGTTCGACGCGAATTCGTTCGCGACCGACATCGGCACCCAGGTCACCGCAACCACCGTCCGCCCGATGCTCAACCGCATCATGACGCAGCGCGCACGCGGCAAGAAAGCCGCTGACCTGCTGCTCATGTCGGCAGAGCATTATGCGGCCTACGATGCGGCCACTGTGGCCATCCAGCGCGTCAATGACGTGTCTGGGCTAGGCAAGCTCGGCTTCACGTCCCTGAAGTACTTCGGCGCCGGCCGCTCGGCCGACATCGTGCTTGAAGGTGGCATCGGTTCCAACATGCCGGCGAACACGACCTATGGTCTGGACACCGACAATCTTTGGGTCCGCTACCACCCAGAACGGAACTTCAACAAGATCGGCAAGGCGATGGTCCCGATCAACCAGGATGCCGTTGTCCAGTACATCGGCTTCATGGGCGAGGTGACCATGACGAATCCGCTCTTCCAGTGGAAGTTCTACGACTCCAACCCGGCCGCATAAGGAGGACCGAAACATGGCTTACGTTCCGCACACTCCCCACCTCGGCCTGCAGCCGATCGCTGCGACCGTCTTGCCGGGCGCTACAACCCAAGTCCTGGGTCGCGGTGCGCCTGGTCCTTTCCTCGGCGACATCATCAGGGCGGAAGATCCGACCTACGGCGTCGGCGAGTTCATCTACCTCAAAGGCGTTGCCGCGACGGCTGTCGGGTCACTGGTCACGTACGACCAGTACCTCAACACCACGACCATCGCCCCGGCCACCGGTGGAAACGGTTCCGTTGCTGTCGCCATGTCTGCGAATGTTGCCAGCCAGTACGGCTGGTATCAGATCGCGGGTGCTGCGGTAGTGAAGGCGCCGAATGCGATGGTGGTCGGTGCCGATGTGTTCATGCTGGCGGCCACTCCCGGCAGCGTGGACGATGCCCCGGTCGCTGGTGAGCAGGTGCTCAACGCGAAAGTGTCGACCACAACGGGCACCCCGTCCGCTGGTCTGGCAGTGATCCAGATCAGCCGGCCGTTCCTGCAGGGTCAGATCACCTAACCCTGACGGCATTTCCGAACCTTCAACGGGGAGCTTCGCGGCTCCCCGATTTCTCTCCCGCAACCTCTCAGACAGGAACATTCGCCATGAATGCGAACACGAACGTCATCAATGCAGTTTTCCGCAATCACGTCGTGCCCGACGAGCAGTCCAGCAAGAAGGCCGGACGCCCGATCTTCGTCGACATGGAAGTCTGCGACCTTACCTTTCCCGCAAACACCAAAACCAAGGCCACATTCCCGGCGCATGAGCCGGAGCCAAACGCGACCCGCGAAAGTATGGCAGCCGGTGGCGGCGTCGTGACCTACGCCATGCTCTACAATCAGCAATATCTGGCCTTCAAGGACGGCAACACGCAGCCGCTGTCGGGCACGCCGCTATCGGAAGCCCCGTTCCTGATGGAGGGCAAGCGCCGCGAACTGATCGCGCTGAACGTCAAAACGGTGGAGCAGTTGGCCTCTCTCGACGGCACGCCGCTGAAGCAACTCGGCATGGGCGGCCGCGAACTCAAGAACCAGGCACAGGCCTATCTCGACAATGCATCTGGCAGCGCCGATGTCACCAACCTTGCATCCCAAGTCGCTGCGCTCACCCAGCAGCTGGCTGAAGAGCGCCGGTTGCGCGAAGAGTACATGC
>NZ_RZQG01000043.1:0-16304 GCF_003998635.1 Mesorhizobium sp. M7D.F.Ca.US.004.03.1.1 | reverse complement strand
GTCGAACGGCGCGATCGCGCCGTTCGACAGCCCGAAGCAGCGGCGCCATCGCCACCGGCACCATGATGTCGTCGGTGAGCGCGTCCTTCAGCCAGGTGCCGGAAGCCTTGATCCACAACGTGTCGCCGGCCTTCAGCGAGGTGTTGCCGCCTGCCGCCTGGGTCAGATGCGGACTCTGCCCGATGCTGGCCGAAAGCGCCCGCAAGGCCGCCAGTTCCTGCGCGTCAGCTTGGGTCGCCATGGCGCTTTTCCTCCAACGGCTCGGCCGTGTCCTGCGCGAAATCCCGTTGCAGGGATCGAATTGGCGCTGATATCGCAGATACGAGTGATCTACGTCAACAGTGATCTACTATCATCAAAACACGCTTGCAATCCGCCTAATGTTGAGTAAGTTGCGCCAATTGCCATGGAAAAGGGCATCCGGGAGGAAGAGTTGAGCGACTCCGGCCGTCAGCGTCAGATCGTCGAATTGCTGCGGGATCGCCCGTTCGCCTCGGTGCGCGAGCTGCAGGAGCGGCTTGGCGTTTCAGCCGCCACGGTCAGGCGCGATATCGACAGGATCGATGAAGCCGGCGAAGCACGGAAGGTCTATGGCGGCATCTCGGCGCTCGACGGCGCCTCCCAGGCCGGTGTCGCCTATGCCAGGCCCTATGACGAGAACCGCGACCTTGCGGTCGAGGCCAAGCGGCAGATCGCCTCTCTCGCGGCGACCATGGTGCGCGACGGCGATGCGGTCATCGTGCATGGCGGTTCGACCTGCTTCCATCTCGGGGTCAAGCTCGCCGAGCGCAACATCCGGCTCTACACCAACTCGATGCCGCTGGCGGCCTATCTCAGCGACCACGGCCATTGCAGCCTGACGGTTGCCGGCGGCGACCTGCATCGCGAACCCGGCATCATCCATTCGCTCAGCCAAGCCGTGCCCTTCTACGCCTCGAAATTCTTTCTCGGCGCGCAAGGCCTTGGCCAGGAAGGTGTGCTGGAATCGCATCCGCTGCTGGTGCGCTCGATCGTCGACCTAAGCCTTTGCGCCGACCAGATCGTGGTGCTGGCCGACAGCCGCAAACTGTCGATCCATGCACGCAACGTCGCGCTGCCGCTTTCCCGCATCGGGACGCTGGTCACCGATGACGGCCTCTCCGACACCGATGCGCGCATGCTGGAAGATGCCGGCGTCATGGTGAGGATAGCCTCATCCTCGGGAGCCATCCAGTGAAGGTGGCAGTCCTCGATTTCGGCAAGACCAATTCGAAGCTGTTCGTCTTCGGTCAGGACGGGCGGATCATCGACGAGCGTCGCACGCAGCCGAAATGGGTGCGCCAGGGCGGCTTCAGCGTGCTCGACGAGGCATCGCTCCACGATTGGGCACTCGGTGCTGTAAACGCTGCGGTCGACAGCCACAGCGTTGAGGGGCTGATGGTGTCGGGCCATGGCTGCACCTTCGCCTTGATCGACGAGGCGGCGCTGACGCATCCGATCCTCGACTACGAGCAAGAGCCGCCGGCCGAGATTGCCGCACGGATCGATCGCCGCATTCCGGATTTTGCCGAGACGTTCTCGCCGCGACTGCCGCTCGGCTTCAACTACGGTCGCCACATGCTGTGGCTGCAGGAGGTCGATCCCGACGTATTCGCGGCATCGAGATCGATCCTCGGCTATCCGCAATACTGGAGCTGGCGCCTTGGCGGGCGGGCGGTTTCGGAAGTGTCCTATCTTGGCTGCCACTCGCATCTGTGGGCGCCGCGCAGCCAAGACTTTTCCTCACTGGTCGACGCGCAGGGCTGGCGGGACCGGATGCCTTCCTTCGAGCGCGCCGGCGCCGTGACCGGCGAACGGCGGCTTGGCGGTTCGGCACGGCCGATCGCCATCCACAACGGCGTCCATGACTCGAATGCGGCGCTGCATGCCTATCGCCGGCAGGAACTCGGCCCAGTCACCGTCGTTTCGACCGGCACCTGGGTCATCGTGCTCAATCCGGACTGCCCGCTCGACGCGCTCGACCAGGGCCGCGACATGCTGGTCAATGTCGATGTCGATGGCGGCCCGGTGCCGACCATCCGCTTCATGGGGGGACGCGAATTCGCTGTCATCAGCGACGGCTGGCAAGGCGTGATCGCCCCATCCTCGATCCAGCGGGTGATCGACGCCGGCATCATGGCGCTGCCGAGTTTCGCGCCGGGCGGGCCGATGTCCGGCCAGTCCGGCCGGCTGGTCGGGCGCACGCCCAATGCCGAGGAACGCGCGGCCGTGGCGCTGCTCTATGTCGCGCTGATGGTCGATCTGTCGCTCGACCTGATCCATTCGGACAACACCGTGATCGTCGATGGCGGGCTGAACACGGGCGGCCTGCTCGCCGGGCTGTTGGCGCAATTTCGTCCTGGCCAGGCTTTCCTGCAGGGCGCCACGCTGGAAGGCAGCGCCACGGGCGCCGCGGCGCTCGCCTTTGAGAGCGTCGGGCGCGAATTTGCCGCGGAAGTGCCGGAGCCGGTGCGTGCGTCGCGTTTCACCGGATTGGCCTTCTATCGTGATGACTGGCGTGCGCGGGCCATGGACCGTGGCATCACCGGTGCCGTGGCGGGAGGCGCGCGATGAGTGGGGCCGCCAAGGTCGAGACGACGCGCCAGCCGGTGCTGGAGATGCGGCACATCTCCAAGACGTTCGGCGCTATCCGCGCCTTGCAGGATGTCTCGCTCAGCGTCCATGCCGGCGAGCTGCACGCCTTGATGGGCGAAAACGGCGCCGGCAAGTCGACATTGATGAAGGTGCTTTCAGGCGCCTATCGGCCCGATCCCGGCGGCGAGATCCTGATCGACGGCATGCCCGCCGCGACCGGCGATCCGATCAAGGCGCGCGCCAGCGGCGTCGCGGTGATCTATCAGGAGCTGTCGCTGGCGCCCAATCTGACGGTGGCGCAGAACATTTTCCTCGGCAACGAGCCGCGGCGCTTCGGCATCGTCGACCGCGACCAGTGCACCCGGCGCGCCAGGGAGATCATCGCGCGTCTGGGCGTCTCCTTCTCGGCCCGCGATATGGTCTCCAGCCTGTCGCTTGGCGAGCGCCAGCTGGTCGAGATCGCCCGCGCGCTGTCGACCAATGCGCGCATTATCGTCATGGACGAGCCGACCACGTCGCTGACCTCGCGCGAGACCGACCGGCTGTTCGAGGTCATTGCGACGCTGAAATCGCAAGGCATCGCCATCATCTACATCAGCCATCGCATGGAAGAGATCTACCAGCTTGCCGATCGCGTCAGCGTGCTGCGCGACAGCGGCTATGTCGGTACGCTCGAGCGCGCCGAGCTCAGCGCCTCGCGCCTCGTCTCGATGATGGTCGGCCGCGATTTGTCCGCCTTCTACAAAAAGGACCATCGGCCGCCGGACGCAAAGCGCGCGGTGGCGCTCTCGGTGCGCGGCATGTCCGACGGCCGTCGGTTGAAAAACTGCTCGTTCGACCTGCACAAGGGCGAGGTGCTGGCGCTGGCGGGCCTGGTCGGCTCCGGCCGCACCGAGCTTGCGCGGCTGATCTTCGGCGCCGACAGTCGCACATCAGGGATGCTGGAACTCGACGGCAAGCCTGTAATCATCGGCTCGCCGCGCGAGGCGCTGGATGCCGGCATCGCCTATCTGACCGAGGACCGCAAGGAACTCGGGCTGTTCCTCGACATGTCGATTTCCGACAACATCAGCATGGGCGTGCTGGCGAGGGATTCCCGCGCCGGCGGCTTGCGTGACTTCGCGGCCGCCGAAGGGCGCGCGTCCAAGGCTGTTGCCGATCTCTCCATCCGCACCAGTTCGGTGCAGGCCAATGCCGGTTCGCTGTCGGGCGGCAACCAGCAGAAGGTGCTGCTCGCCCGCCTGCTCGAGACCGAGCCGAAGGTCGTCATTCTCGACGAGCCGACGCGCGGCGTCGATGTCGGGGCGAAGTCGGAAATCTACCGGCTGATCGACAATCTCGCCAAGCAAGGCATCGCCATCCTGATGATCTCCAGCGAACTGCCGGAGGTGATCGGCGTCGCCGACCGCGTGCTGGTGATGCGCGACGGCACGATATCGGGCGAGGTGACGGCATCCGAAGGCCAGCCGCTCAGCCAGGAGAAAATCATGGAACTTGCAACGGGAGCGGCTCAGCAATGACCGACAAGGCGACCGAGATCAGCGCAGGCGGCCAAGCCACCGGCACGAGCCGGCGGTTGCGCACCGCCTTTGCCGCCCTTGGCATGCTGCCGGTCCTGATCCTGCTGGCGGCCGGCTTCCAGTTCATGAACCCGCGCTTCCTGACCGAGACCAATCTGCTGATCGTCACCCAGCAGTCGTCGATCAACATCGTGCTGGCGGCCGGCATGACCTTCGTCATCCTGACCGGCGGCATCGACCTGTCCGTCGGCGCCATCCTTGCCGCATCGGCGATGGTGGCGGTGATGGTGTCGCTGGTGCCGGACTGGGGCCTGCTCGGCGTGCCGGCGGCCATTCTGGGCGGCCTCGGCTTCGGCCTCATCAACGGGCTGCTCATCGCCTACATCAAGCGGCCGCCCTTCATCGTCACGCTGGGTTCGCTGACCGCGGTGCGCGGCGTCGCCCGCCTGCTCGGCCAGGACACGACGGTGTTCAATTCGGACCTGCCGTTCGATTTCATCGGCAACGGTTCGCTGTTTGGCATCCCATGGCTGGTGATCATCGCGCTGTCGGTCGTCGTGCTGTCCTGGCTGGTGCTCAAGCGCACCGTGCTCGGCACCTGGATCTATGCTGTCGGCGGCAATGCCGAGGCCGCCCGACTGACCGGCATCAAGGTGCCGCTGGTGCTGCTCTTCGTCTATGGCGTTTCCGGCATGCTGGCCGGCCTTGGTGGTGCCATGTCGGCGGCCCGGCTCTACGCCGCCAACGGCCTGCAGCTGGGGCAGTCCTACGAGCTCGACGCCATTGCCGCGGTCATTCTCGGCGGCACCAGCTTCGTCGGCGGCGTCGGCTCGATCTGGGGCACGCTGATCGGCGGCCTGATCATCGCGGTGCTCTCCAACGGGCTCATCTTGGCCGGTGTCTCGGACATCTGGCAGTACATCATCAAGGGATTGGTCATCATCGTGGCGGTCGCCCTCGACCGCTACAGGCTCCAGGCAGGAGCAAGAACGTGATTGACCTTAGTCGCCGGCGTAAACGACCGGTTTGTGTAACGCACCGTGAGAGGCGCGGGGCAATCGGAGGAAAGCAATGAAGACCATCGCCAAACTGCTCTGCGGCGCCGCACTCGCGTCGCTCGCCATCGCGCCTGCTTCAGCAAAGGACCTCAACAAGGTCGGCATCTCGGTCGGCCTGCTCGGCAACCCCTTCTTTGTCGCCACCATCAAGGGCATCGAGGACGCGGCCAAGAAGATCAACCCGAAGGTCGAGGTGACGTCAGTGTCGGCCGACTATGACCTCAACAAGCAGGTCTCGCAGGTTGATTCGTTCATCGCTGCCGGCGTCGACGTGATCATGCTCAATGCCGTCGACGCCAAAGCGATCGCACCGGCGGTGAAGAAGGCGCAAGCCGCGGGCATCGTCGTTGCTGCCTTCGACGTTTCAGCGCCGGGCGCCGACGTCACGGTGATGACTAACAACGTCAAGGCAGGCGAAGAGGCCTGCCAGTATCTGGTCGACCACACCGGCGGCAAGGGTGACTACGTCATCCTCAACGGCCCGGCATCGTCGTCGATCCTGGAGCGGGTGAAGGGCTGCAAGAACGTGCTGGCACAGCATCCGGACATCAAGATCCTCTCCGACGACCAGAATGCCGAAGGTTCGCGCGACGGCGGCCTGAAGGTGTTCCAGTCGCTGCTCACCCGCTTCGACAAGATCGACGCGGTGTTCGCCATCAATGATCCGACGGCGATCGGCGCCCAGCTCGCCGCCAAGCAGCTCAACCGCGCGGAGTTCATCTTCACCGCCGTCGACGGCGCGCCGGATATCGAGAAGGAACTCTCCTCCGGCACCTCGATGATCAAGGCTTCGGCGTCGCAGGATCCTTATGTGATGGCCGGCCAGTCGCTGACGATGGCGGCTGAATTGCTGGCTGGCAAGAAGCCGGCGGAGCCGACCGTGCTGCTCGACCCGAAGCTGATCACGGCCGAGAACCTGAAGGACTACAAGGGCTGGACCGCGGCCCGCTAAACGTCCCTCAGCAGCGTGCGGCCGGGATCACCGGCCGCACGTCTTGTCCAAGCATCGGCTCGCTTATGGGTCCGATGCGCAGAAGCCGGAGACGATGATGTCGCGCATTGGAATCCATTCTTTCGTCTGGTCGGCGAGCTCGGCGCAGGCCGATCTCGAGCGGACGTTGGCCAACACCAAAGAGGCCGGCTTCGACCTCATCGAATTCTCTTATCTCGACCCGGCCGATGTCGACATCAGTGGGCTCGCCAGGCGCATCGCCGATCTCGGCCTCGGCGTCGCGATCAGCATCGGATTGCCTGGTGATGGCGACATTTCGAGCGCCGACAAAGCGATTGCCGCGCGCGGCGTCGAGATACTCAACGACACCATCGCGCTGACGCGCGACCTGGGCGGCCAGAAGATTGGCGGCATTCTCTCGACCAGCCACGGACTGCAGACGCTGGCGCCGACGCGCGATCAATGGCAGCGCAGCGCCGGCACGCTGGCCAAGGTCGCCGAGACGGCCAAGGCGGCCGGCGTCACGCTTAACCTCGAGATCGTCAACCGCTTCGAAAGCAACCTGCTCAACACCGCCGCGCAAGGGCTGGCCTTCATCGAAGATACCGGCTCGGACAACATCTTCCTGCATCTCGACACCTTCCACATGAATATCGAGGAGGCCGAGGTCGGGCTGGCCATCCGCCATGCCGCAAACAAGATCGGCTATGTCCATATCGGCGAGAGCCATCGCGGTTTCCTCGGCACCGGCAATATCGACTTCGCCGCGATCTTCGATGCGCTGACGGCAATCGGCTACAGCGACGACCTCAGCTTCGAATCCTTCTCGTCGGAGATTGTCGATGAGAACCTGTCTAAGAAAACCGCCATCTGGCGCAATCTATGGACAGACAATGTGGCGCTCGCCAAACACGCGCGCGCCTTCATCGGGCTCGGGCTGGAGACGGCGCTGCGCAAGGCCGAGCTTGTTTCGGCACAACACAAACCCTGAACCCGCCCGTCGAACTGGAGACGCAAGCGATGGTCGCACGGCGTCGGCATTGCCCACGGCAGGGGCATCGGCTATCTGACCGTCCAGGCACATAACGCCGGCACAACGACCAGACGGAGCCCAGGACATGACACGCAACACGATCCTCAAATTCGGCGCCGTCGAAAACGCGGAAGCCGGCGATCTGGCCGGCTGGGTCGTGGTCGAGGGCAAGCCGACCATGAAAACCGCCGTCCAGCACACGACCGAGGACGGCAAGGTGCTGTCGGGCACCTGGCAGGCGACGCCCGGCACGTATCACGCGACCTACACCGACTATGAGTTCGTGCACATGATCGCCGGCCGCATCATCATCACGCCGGACGGCGGCGCCCCGGTCGAAGTCGGCCCCGGCGACGCCTTCGTGGTGGAAGCCGATTTCAAGGGAACCTGGAAGATCATCGAGCCGGTGACGAAGCATTTTGTCGTTAGGGTTGGCTGAACGGGCTGATCGCGTGGGCCGCTGTCGGTCGGCGCCCATGGCGGGTCTTTGGCGCGATGGTTGCCTTTCCAGCGGCCATGATGCCAGGCCGATCAGGCGGCCTAAACGCCGCATTGACCTGGTTGGGCTTCGGCAGTCTTCTTAGGATCCCCCCTGGCGTTCATGGCTGATCGAGGAGACGACAGATGCATCGACGTGGTTTTCTGGCGGCAGGTCTTGCCACGGTTCTCGTGAGCCCCCGCGCCATCGCCCAGATGAAGATGGACGACATGCCCGGCATGGATATGGGCCACGACATGGGGGCGGCGCCAAAAAGCGCAGCCATGCTGCCTGAGGGCGAGGCATTGCGCGAGTTGCCGCTGCTGGCCAGTGAAACCGGCACTGCCGGGCTGTTCAAGGCTAAGCTCACGGCCCAGTCCGCCACGGTGCGTTTTGCGGAAGGGCTGGACACGCCGATCCTCGGCTACAACGGCACCAGCCCCGGGCCGCTGATCGAGGCCGTCGAAGGCGACCGCATCGAGATCACCTTCGCCAACCGGATTGCGGGCGAGGCAAGCACCATCCATTGGCACGGCATGCCGGTGCCGGCCGACCAGGACGGCAATCCGATGGATCCGGTCGCGGCAGGCACCGATCGCACCTACAGCTTCGACCTGCCGGAAGGCAGCGCCGGTTCCTACTGGTATCACCCGCATCCGCACGGCAAGACGGCCGAGCAGGTCTATCGCGGCCTTGCCGGCGCGTTCGTGGTCAAGCCGAAGGCCGATCCGATCCCGGCCGCCTATGGCGACACCGTGCTGATGTTCACCGACCTACGCCTCGCGGCCGATGGCACCTTGCCCGACAACACGATGACGGACCTGATGAACGGGCGCGTCGGCGACCATGTGCTGGTCAACGGACAGAAGAATCCCACGCTGACGGTCCGCTTTGGCACGAAGCGGCGTTTCCGGTTCTACAATGCGACCAACGCACGCTTTTTGCGGCTCTCCTTCGATGGCGCGCCGATGACGATCATCGGAACGGATGGCGGTCTGCTGGAGACGCCAGTCGCGGTCGACGACATCCTGCTCAGCCCGGCGGAACGGCTTGAACTGATTGTCTCCTTCGACAGGCCTGGCGCGGCCATGCTTACCACGCTCGACTATGACCGCGGCTGGATGGGCCCTGGGCGGCCTGCCGATGCTGGACTGACGCTGCTGACGGTCAATGTCTCGCAGACTCAGGCGGACCCCGTTCCGCCATTGCCCGACCGGCTGCGGCCGATCGTGCAACTCGGCGCTCCTGCCGTCAGCCGCCGCTTCGTCTTTACCGAAACCATGACCATGAACGCCAGCGGCATGGAGATGGGGTTCCTGATCAACGGCGCTGCTTTCGACATGAAGCGCACCGACGTCGTCGCCAAGGCTGGACAGGTCGAACTCTGGGAGATCGTCAACAAGGCGGACATGGATCATCCATTCCATGTGCATGGAACGCAGTTCCAGGTGGTCGAGCACGAACGCGGCGGCAAGATATCGAAGCCGGCCTATCGCGCCTGGAAAGATACCGTCAATGTCGCGCGCGGAGAGACGGTGCGGCTGCTGTTGCGGCAGGACCGGCCGGGGCCGAGGATGTATCACTGCCACATCCTCGAGCACGAGCAGCTCGGTATGATGGGCATTGTCGACGTGCAGGCCTAGTCCGGCGTGACGGCACTCTATGGCGCGCTGTTCATCAGCGCGTTCTTCGCCGCAACCGTGCTGCCGATCTCGTCGGAGGCGGTGCTCGCTGGCCTGATCGTCTCGGGCCGCGGTGATCCTTGGCTGCTCCTTGCGGTCGCCACGATCGGCAACACGCTCGGCTCCGTGGTGAACTGGATTCTGGGGCGTGGCATTGACACGCTGCGGACCAGACGCTGGTTTCCTGTAAGTCCTGAGCGCTATGAGCAGGCAAGCCGGACGTTCCGACGCTTTGGCGAATGGACGCTGCTGTTTGCCTGGCTGCCGGTGGTCGGAGATGCTTTCACCATTGCGGCTGGCGCGGCACGTGTGAACCTTGGCGTGTTCGTTGCTCTTGTCGCAATAGGCAAGGCCGCGCGCTATACGGTGATCGTCGCGGGAGGATTGTGGGCGATGGCGTGAGCAGCCGTCTCATCGTCGACCGCAAGCGGCATTTTCTATTCCCGCGAGTCGATGTTCGACCGGCTGAAGAACATGCTTCGCATGACACCATCGCGCAACAGCACGAAATGCACCAGGGCGGCCAGGATGTGAACAGCGGTAAGTCCAAGCAATACCCAGACCAGCTTTGCATGGATGAGCGCGAACCCCCTTGCCGACAGCGTGCCAACGGATGGCGCCAACGGCACAGGCAAGTTTCCGAAAAGCCGTGCGGGAGGCATGAAAGGCATTGGCCGGTAGCCCAGCCATCCCGTTATCAGGACGGCGAGGATCGCAACGTAGAGAAACATGTGGAAGAAAACCGTCGCAAACCGCATGAACCGTGGGGTTTGCCTGACAGGGGCCCGGGTGAAGATGCGCCAGCAAAGCCTGAGGACGATGACAGCAAGGATCGTCACGCCGACCGACATGTGAAACGGAAGCCAGTTCATTGTCGCCATGCCCGGCCTGTCCATCGGTCCGAAGGCAATGGCGATTTGCGCAGCGAGCGCGACCACGGTCAGCCAATGCAGCAGACGAATGCCGAAATGCCAGCGCAGGCGAGGATTCTCTTTCACATCCGAGGCCCGGCTGTTGTCAAATGCGCGAACGAGGGCGTGATGGTTCATCCACTCCAACGGGCCCAGTTTCGCAAAAAGTATGGCGGCTCGCTAAGCCTTTGAAATGCATGGTGATCCCGACAGGAATCGAACCTGTGACCTACAGATTAGGAATTTGACAGACGGCCTTTCCTGTTGTTGCCCGTTGCACGTCGCAGTACGATCTGACTTCCCATAATTGCTTGAGGTGGTTGCTTTTTTCGTGCTGTGCGGCTATCGTAGCGTAGAGATACCAACAGATCGAATGCATCGTAATCGCCGTATTAATGCCGTACTAATCGCAATGACAGACCTTCGTCTCTCCCTCACCGACCGCGCCGTCGCGAACCTTCAGGCCGCGACTTCAGGGCAATATTTTGCCCGCGATACCGACCTGCCGGGGTTCATGGTTCTTGTTGGCAAACGGCGAAAAACATTCGTCGTCCAGGGTGAGCGGAGGAAGGCGGGAAAGCGCCTTTCCGTCCGCATGAAGGTTGCTGAAGTTGGAGAGCTCACGACACGAGCGGCGCGGGCGAAGGCAAAGGACATTCTCGGGAAGATCGCCAACGGCGTGGATCCCCGCCCATCGAGGCAAAAGCCGGAGGCTGATGCCGCCGCCGTGGATTTGCCGTCGATAGGGAACCCCACTCTGCGCATTGCCTGGGAGCGCTACCGTGACGGGCACATGAATAAGAAGGGCAGGAGCGAAGGGACGATCAACAACTACCGCGATCATGTCGAGCGGCTGTTGGCTGACTGGCTTGACGAACCTCTGTCCAAGTTCGGCAATGATCCTGCCTTGGTAACGGCGCGGCACGAGAAACTGACCAAGGAAAACGGCGCCTACATCGCCAATGGCTGCATGCGAACGCTGCGGGCTGTTTACAACCATGCTCGCAAAGCCGCCCGCTCGTTGCCTGCGGACAACCCGGTATCAGCCATCGACTGGAATGCCGAGCATCGGCGCAACTCCGCGCTTGGCCTGTCGGATCTGGAAGGATGGTTCAATCAGCTTGCGGCCTTGAAGAACCCCGTTCGGCGGGAGTTCCATCTGTTCATGCTGCTTTCAGGCCATCGTCCTGAGGCAATCAGGAAGGCACGGGTAGAGCATGTTAATTTTCGCGCCCGTCTCCTGCACATACCCAGGCCTAAGGGCGGTGAGATCAAGGCTTTCGACATACCGCTGTCGAACGCGATGATCCGCTGTCTGGTCCGAGTGATGCGCATTGGTCGGGCCCTCTATGCAGATCAATCGCGTGACTGGCTCTTCCCGGCCGACAGTGGAAGCGGTCACATGGTCGAGCACAAGGAGAAGCGCGACGATCTGTCGAAATGGGGCAATGACCTGCGGCAGACTTTCCGCACAATCGCGCAGGCCGCAGGCGTTGCGGAGCTGGATGTTCACCTTTTGATGAATCACTCGATCCCGGGTGTCAACGCAGGCTACATCACGCGGAACAAGCTGCTGAGCGACCACCTGCGCCAGCAGCAGGAGGCCGTCTCACGACGGATGCTTGAGGCCGGGCGTTCACGGCAAAACGATTCGCAGCGCCGCACTTCTGCCTGGCCCAAGCTCCCGGCGAGGCGCATCCTAGATGGGTTGACGAGCGGCAAGAACTAGTGGCTGCATGGTCGCCTGCGCCTCAAGTAGGACCTAGAGATCAACTGCCTGTTCTGAAAGCCCACGTTGCAGGCGACCGCTCTGGAGGTCGCGGTCGCGCCACAAGCAATCATTTTGATCCTTGCGATTGAATGGCTCCTTTGGCTTGACTGGCGGTTGGTGGCAGTGGCCTTCTCCCGACTGTTTTGCCGCGCATGGTGTGCCTGCGCATCCGCAGGATCTGGCCCGGCACGTCGCATCAACATGCGCCAAGAGACCGCCGGCGGCCTCTACGCCTGGGAGTTCGAAAAGGATGGACAGGCGCTGCGTGTCCGTGTGGACGGTCAACTTACCTTCAACAACACCTACGCCATGATCGACGCCGCGCTGAACGGCTATGGCATCGCCTATGTGCCCGAGAACATCGTGGAGCGGCAGATCGCGTCGGGCCTGCTAGTTCAGGTTCTAGATGATTGGTCGCTCTTCTTCGGCGGCTATTTTCTCTACTATCCAAGCCGCCGGCAGAATCTTCCCGCATTAAAGGTCATTATCGAAGCGCTACGCCAACGGGATTGAAGCGAGAGGAGCTTAACCCGGCGGTGTCTTACGGCGGGAGGGCTCTAGAGGCCAATAGACTAGACTAGACTAGACTAGACTAGACTAGACTAGACTAGACTAGACTAGACTAGACTAGACATAGTTGTCATCGTCACCGGTGTGGCGCGCATGGGATTCGAACAGGCTTAGACTTAATGGCCGCTATCAAGGAGTGGCCGGGGTTCCTAGAAGCTTTCGAATTCTGGGTCGCGCCTCTGGCGCGTGCGTCCTAGGTCGTGAACGTCAGCACGAGCCCTACGCCGGAGGCTACTTAACGGTGACGGCGAGCTTGCCTGTGTCCTATCTCAGTCCGTCTTCTTCTGGTCCGACTACTCGCCCGGCTCGAACTCACCTTTGAACAAGATTGTTTCCACGGGTCCAAGCGGATTAGCGATCCGCCTCTCGAGTACTTCGACGAGTGTACGCCCGACCCCTGCCATGTCGACAGAATGAACGCCAATTTTGGCGGGTAGGAAGCGTGCCAGCCGCGTGCTGTCACGAGTGACAATGTGGACGTCCTTGCCCGGCGCAAGTCCTCTTTTGCCAAGAACGTGTAACGCCCCTAGAAGTCCCAGCTCGTTGGCGCACGCCAGGCCAGTCGGCGGGTCTGGCGACACCAGTAAACGATCGAACCAGGCGGCGCTCGATTCCATGGTGAACATGCCGTGGCCGATCAGCGACTGGTCGATCGGAATACCAGCCTCGGCCATTGCCCGTTCGTACCCAGAAAGACGCATGGCACTCGCCTGGTCCCCCGGAACGAGAAGTTGCAGCGCAATGCGTCGACAGCCCTTGTCCATGAGCTGTCGGGTCGCCTCGTAGGCAATCTGCTCGTTGTCGATATCGACATAAGGATAGGCGACGTCCAGGTCGGTTCTTCCGAACGCGACAAATGGCATGCCTTGATCCAGCAGCAGCTTGACGCGCGGATCGCTTGACACCATGCGCGTAATGATCAGTCCATCAGTGCTGCGCGCCTGAAGCTGCCGCTGCACACTCTCAACGGGATCGTCGTCGGGAGTCGTGGAATAGATGGACATACTATAACCCGCTTGCCGCGCCGCCAGCGTCATGCCTTCGATCAAGGGGATCTTCAACAGATCGGACAGATGGTCTTGTGTCTCCATCGGGTATATTGCCGTCATCGTCAGCGTGCGGCCAGTTTTGAGCGCGAAGCCATGATGATTTGGCACATAGCCGACCCGCTTCGCCACCTCCTTGACGCGAGCGATGGTCGAGGGATGAACTTCCGGCCCATCCTTCAGTGCGCGGGATACCGTGGTAACCGAGAGGGACAGTTCCGCCGCGATCTGTTTTAGATTGGCCATTCTGTCCTGACTTTTGTCTGCGAAAAGCGTCGGCTGAAATTTGCTGGAGCGTTCGTGACGTTACCGGATTCGATGTCCCGGTCAATTCAAACTCCTTCACGCAAGCATCTTGACTCTAGTTTCGATTAAGTGCAATCGTAACGTTACGATTAGAAATAAATGGCTCTTTTGAGCGCCATTTAAAGGGAGGAGAACCTATGTCCTGGCTACGCATTTCCTTAACAGCATTCGCAATCTCGGCTGCCTTGCCTGTCCATGCCCAGACGGTCACCATCACGACCGCTGGCGGCGACTATGGTAACGCCATTAAGGAAGCCATGTGGGCCCCCGCTGCAAAGGAGCTTGGCTATGATGTCCGCGAGGAGACCCTAAGCGACGGCCTGGCCGCCCTGAAGATGCAGGTCACCTCGGGTGCGGTCACCACCGACGTCATTCACCTCGGCTCACCGGAGGGCGCGCAGGCCGCCGCACAGTCGCTGCTGGAGCCGCTCGACTACAAGATCATCGATCCCAACTCCGTGCCGGCCGGTGCAAAGTCCGACTACTGCTATCCGTTCGACTCCTATGGCACCGTCTTGTCGTGGAACACCAAGACCTATGGCGAGAACCCGCCGAAGACCTGGGCGGAGTTCTGGGATGTCGCCAAATTCCCGGGCCGTCGCGCGCTGCGCGCCAATGCGCAGGACTCGATCGAGATCGCGCTGCTCTCAGATGGCGTGGCGCCGGCGGATATCTATTCCGTGCTTAGCACGCCGGAGGGTCTGGATCGCGCCATCAAGCGGCTTGAAGCGATCAAACCAAATGTCGCCGTGTGGTGGACCTCGGGCGCTCAGTCGGCGCAGGTGCTGAAAGACGGTGAGGCGGATCTGGTCATCACCTGGAACGGACGGGCAGAGACTGTGAAAAAAGATGGCGGCGCCGCCGACTACACGTTCAAGGGTTCCGTGATTGGCACCGACTGTCTCGGAGTACCGAAGGGGGCGCCGAACAAGGAAGCGGCCATGAAGCTGATAGCAGCGATGACACAGCCCGCGCGCGTGGCGAAGCTGACCGATTTCATCGCCTATGGCCCTGTAAATCCTGCCGGCTATAAGGGTGGCCTTATTCCCGAGGACCGTCTGAAGACCCTTGCGACCGCGCCTGAAAATGCCGGCACTTCAGTGTTTTCGAATGCGGATTGGTGGGTCAAGAACGGCGAGGCCGCCCAAAAAGCCTTCGATGAGATGATGGCCCGCTGAGTCTCAGCTTTAAGGCTGAAGAACATGATGAAGTCGCTCCCGATCACCATCGACAGCGTGCGCAAGACCTACGGATCTTACGTCGCGCTGGACGATGTCTCGCTCGACATTCAGGCTGGCGAATTCCTCACGCTCTTGGGGCCGTCCGGATCGGGCAAGACCACGCTGCTCATGGCTTTGGCCGGTTTTGTCCGGCCCGATTCCGGCAAACTTTTGTTGGACGATCGGGACATCACCCGCCTGGCCCCCAACAAGCGCGACATCGGCATAGTGTTCCAGAACTATGCACTGTTTCCCCACATGAACGTTCTGGCAAATGTCGAGTATCCGCTGGTGCTGCGCAAGGTGCCGAAAGCCGAGGCCCGCCAGCGGGCGCTTGACGCCCTAGCCCGCGTGAAGCTGGACGGTCTGGCGGAGCGCGACATTGCCGCATTGTCCGGCGGCCAGCGCCAGCGGGTAGCGTTGGCGCGGGCGATCGTCTTCGAGCCACGCGTGATGCTGATGGACGAGCCGCTGTCGGCGCTCGACAAGAATCTGCGCGAAACCATGCAGTACGAGATCCGGCGTCTGCACGACGATCTGGGGATCACCACCATCTATGTGACGCATGACCAGCGCGAAGCGCTGATCATGTCAGATCGGATTGCGGTGATGAACTCCGGCCGCATTCAGCAGATCGACACGCCACAGCAGATCTATGATCGTCCATCGAGCCGCTTCGTCGCGGAGTTCATGGGCGAGGCCAACATTGTGGCCCCAGGCGCGGTGCTTAGAATAGACGGCGCCGATTCATCACGCGAAGCTCTGATGATCCGCGCGGAAAGCTTCCATCTTGATGCGAAGCTCGTCGGGCGAGACGGGGTGGCGCTTGAGGGAATGCTGCGCGCCAAGGCGTTTCGCGGCGAGAACTGGCTTTTGACGCTGGCGCTTGACGGCGGGCAAGAGATCCTTGTCTGCATTCCGGCGGCGCTGGCCAGTGGCTGCGCCGAACTTGCCACCGGTCAGCGGGTGACCGCCTATGCACCAGCAGCGAAAGTTCACGCGATACCGGGAGCGGTAGTGTGACCGTCCTTGCCGATCCTGTACTCGCGGCAGACGCTCGACGCGAGCGGCGGTTCTTCCTCTCGCTGTCACTGCCTGCGCTTTTCATCGTCGGACTGGCGGCGATACTGCCCATCGTTTGGAT
>NZ_RZQG01000439.1:0-4919 GCF_003998635.1 Mesorhizobium sp. M7D.F.Ca.US.004.03.1.1 | reverse complement strand
GCCTTGGCATCAGCCTGGCTTGCAGCCGGCGGCGGGCTCGCCTCTGTTTGCGGTTGCGCTTCCATTGCCGGCGGCTTCGCGGGTTCCTCGGTCTGCGAAGGGACTTCGGCGGGCTTGGCCGGCTGCGGCTTTTGAGCCGCCTTGGCATCTGGCTGGTTTTCAACCGGCGGTACGCTGGCCTCTGTTTTCGTCTGCGCAGGCGGAACTGGCTTTGCCGGTTCGGGGGCGTTCGCGACTTTGTCCGTCGAGGTCGGCTTTGACGTTTCCGGTGCAGGCTTTGATGGTTCGGGCGCGGAAAGCGATGTCTTGCCGGCAGTCGGCGTCGCCGGCGTCATGAAGCCGCTCAGATACAGGCCCGCGCCTGAGGCGACAGCCAGTGTCGCCAAGGCAGCGATCGCGATATTTCGGGTCTTTGTGGATTTCTTGGGTATATCCGCCGTGACCGCGCGTGGAGGGCCGGCGACCGGCGAAGGCTGCGGTTCGGACAAATGCGCGGGCCGGACATGCGGGACGAAGCGCTGCTCGCCCGGGCCCGTTGCCGTCGGCGCGTTGTGTCCAGAGACATTGGATGGCTGGGGCTGGCCCTTGGGATCAAGGGTTTGCCCGGCTGGTGGCAAAGCCGGCCGGTTGCGGGGTGTGATGGACGTCGGCGGCGTTGTTCCTTCGTCTTCGCCACGCGTCATCCTGGCGATATCAGCCATGCTGACCGGGCGGTCTTGCGGATCCGGTTGCAGCATGGCTTCAACGATGTCACGAAAATCGTCGTCGATGTCGGAGAGATCAGGCACAGCGCGGCGCTTTTCGATGATCTCGAACTGCGATCCGCTCATGTCGATCGGTTTCCCGCGCAGAGCGGCAGCCAGCACCAGCCCAAGGCTGTAGATGTCGGATTGTTCACTGACGTCGCCGCTATACAGCCCGAGCTGTTCGGGCGAAACGTAGTTGTACTTTCCCGCGAACTTCCCGCCGATCAGCGTCTCCCCGCCTACGGTCGCTGATCGCGCGATGCCGAAATCGATGATCTTCGCGCGGTCGACCCGGCCCCCCGGCAGGATGATGTTGTCCGGCGAGAGGTCGCGATGGATTGCTCCCGCTTGATGCACGGCGCTCAGGCCGGATGCGAGGCGATGGCAGAGCTTGCGCACCTCTTCCGTCGGCATCGGGCCACGTCGCATGATGTCGTACAGCGACTCGCCGTCGACGAATTCCATGGCAAGGTAGGGACGGCCGATCCCGGGATCGATGGTGAAGACGTGGTATCGCACAACCGCGTCATGCGACAAATGGTTGAGGATCGAGGCCTCCTTGCGGAACAAGGACAAGATCGTCTGGTCACGGGCAAACTCGGGCAGGACGATCTTGATCGCGACATGGTCTCCGGTCTGGATGTTGTGGCCACGGTAGACCTCGCCCATGCCGCCGAATGCGATCCGCTCGTCAAGTTCATAGATGCCGCTGAGTTGCGTGCCTACGGCGGTATTGGCTACCTGCGGCGATATTCGCGTCTTGTCGTCGGCGCTCATCGGCCTTCGCCCTCCGCTCCGGACCAATCAGGGTGGAGCGATTGTCCGTTGCGCCCTTTTTTGATCTTCACCAGCACGATGGTGACATTGTCAGTTCCGCCCCGCGTCAGCACGGTTTCCAGCAGATTTTCGCACGCCGCCTGAGGTGTCGCCGACACGACGGCGGCCTCGATCTCCGCGTCGGTGACATGCGCCGTCAGCCCATCGGTGCTCAACACAAAAATGTCCCCTGGCATCAGTTCGCCTTGCTGGAAATCGATGACGAATTCGTCGCTGACGCCGACCGCATGCGTGATGACATTGCGGCGTGGCCAGGTGAGCGCCTCGGCTGCACTGATCATGCCTCGATCGAGGAGTTCCTGCACTTCGGTGTGGTCTTTCGAAATCTGCGAGATCGAAGCGTTGCGGATCAGATAGATCCGGCTGTCGCCCGCCCAAAGGCAGGCAAACCGTCCGTCCATCGCCAACAGGGCGGCGACCGTGGAACCGATGGTTATGCCGCGAGATTCCGATATGCCGCGGATCTCGGCATTGGCCCGGCTCAGCCTGTCCTCGAAGCGCGCCCGCAGATCCGGCGCAGAGCTTGCGATGCCGATCGTGGCCAGATGGTCGACAATGCTGGCTGAGGCGACCTCTCCGGCCTCATGTCCGCCCATTCCGTCGGCCACCGCCCAAAGGCCGGTTCGTGGCTCGAGCAGATAGCTGTCTTCATTGTGCTCGCGCACACAGCCCTTGTGGCTCACGCCGAAACTTTCAAAGGGAAGGGCGACATCGTTCAATTTGCCACCAAGCGCTTCTCAAGCGCCCTCCACGGCGCACCGCCAGGCGCCCGTTCGAGCCACTTTGCCACAGGCTCGAACATTAGAGTATCGAAATTAAGGTCTGGGCGCCCGAGGCCCATGCTGGATGTCAACGCATTGAAAAGCGCGAAGCCCATCTCAAAACGCCTTCGGACAGCTGAAGCCGGAAAGTGCGGGAAGCAAGAAGGGGGTGGGGCCGGAACCAGTCTGGATCGTATAGGTGACGTCGCGGCCGCCGATCACGAAGCGCGCTTCGACATTGCTGTCGTTGCCGGTGACGGTCGCCTTGTCCAGCAGCCGCTTCAGCGCCCAGGGCCCCTCGAACTTGATGGCGGATTCGCGGCCCGGCATTTCCGGCGTCAGGCTCAGGCTGGCGGACCCGGAGGCTGTGCCGCTCGGCCAGCTCACGGTGCTTGGCGCGTTGCCCGCCTGGTTGCTCTGGACGGTCTGGCCGTCGACATCGAGCACCGCCGCATCGGCATCGCCATGCAGGGAGAACGGCGTGAAGGTCACGCTGACCGAGGGCACCGAACCACCCTGGGGGAAAAAGGCGCTGCGGATTTCGGCCGCCAGCTGGAAGTTTTTCAGCGTCGACTTCGACAGGTCTCGCCCGAAGCGCGCATCCTGTTTCCAGCTCCAGTCCTGACCGGTCATGTCGATCAGCGATGCGAGGTTCTGTGCAAAGAACCGGTCCATCAGCCCGCCCGGAGCGAACAATCTGGCAAAATCCGCCATCGCGATGTCCTCGGTACCATTGCCGGCGAAAGGATAACGGCCGTTGACCGCCGCCTCGCAGGGCTGTGTGACCGTCTGGTCGAGCATCTGGTTCAAATTCGCTACCGAGGTCTCGGTGACGTTGCCTTCAAACTCATCCGCCGTCGCGTTGACCATCCGGCCGAGTTGCTTGGGCAGTCGCGAAACGTTGGCGCGAAGGGTGGCTATCTGAAGCTGCAGGTTTGCGTTGACGCGTTCCGTCTGGGAGGGAACGTCGGTCGCCAGTTGCAGGCTCTGGTAGATATCGCGGAAATTCTGGGTCAAGGCATCGATCGGGCGGTGTCCGGCAGGACCGCTCACCAGAGCCTGGAACGACCTGAATTGTGCTTCGATATTGGCGCCTGGATTCTGGTTTTCCGCGTTTGCGGATCCCGTGCCGGCACGGCTTTGCGATTTTCCGGTGGCGATTTGGATGCCGATGCGAGCCAGACCCTTGGCCATGTTCGCGGCGTCCTGTGGCTGGCCTTGAACCGTGCCGCCTTCAACCCCGGTGCCTGTGCCTTTGCCAGAAGCAGCGTCCCGCGTCAGAGCTGTTTCGTCGGCGATCGCCGTAAACAGCTGTTCGATCGGCGAGGTTGGCGAGGCGACGGCGGAAAGCGCGATATAGTGCGGCTTGTCCTTCAGCATCGCTTTGAACTTCAAGCTGTCGAGAACGCTGTTCCAGGCCGTTGCGAACTCCTTTCCATAGCGATCGAGAAGTTCGGGGCCGAGCCTGGGCAACTCCTGGTCGATGCCGCCTTGCTCGCCGCCGCCACCGAGGACCCGCTGATCGTCGACGAGCGTCTGGGCAATGCGCGAGAGTTGCCCGAGATAGAAGGTGTTGAAGCCGGCATAGGTATAGAGGCCGGGAACACGAAGGCCCGACAGATCGCCGCCATCGACACGCTCGAACAGCAGCTGCGCCTCCGGCCCGCCTTTCAGCGAAACAGAAAAATCATCCAGCGCTGCCGCGTACACTGCGGATTTGACCAATGCCGAGGCACGGTCGGCAAGGCTCATGCGCCCGAGCGACCGTTGAGCGGCTTCGACGAGCGGCTGGTTGAGTTGGAAGACCGGATCGTAGGCATCATCCAACGCAAGCATGGCGCGCAGGTGCTTTTCGAGCTGCTCGCGTCCTTCGCGGTTGTTTTCACCTGGATACCGGTTCTGTTCCCAATCCTGCTTCATCCAGGAAACGATCAACGCGTCGTCGACTTTCGGCGCCTTGCCGCCAAGCATCAGATAGATTTTCAACGGCTCGTAGAGCGCGGCGGGATCGGCCATCCTGGCCTGGATCGTCCGCTCGGCCTGGATCAGCAGGCGCGATCGGAACATTCGTTCCAGCGCTTGCCGGTAAGCGGTCTTGGATGCCGAAAGAAGTCTCTCCCGCTGGCTGAGGCCGAATGTCTCCTCGATCGGTGTCGGCACGTCACTGGTTTCGAACCCAGTCGGCAGATCGCGCAGCTGGTCGAGCGGGCCAATGACGTTTTCGAGGTCGACATCGGTGACCTCGGTGCTTTTGAGCAGCGCGCCCGCCGTCGCGCGATACTGGCTCATGGCCTGCGTGGTGGAGGCGATCAGCGACCTGTTGGCTGTGAAGCTCAGGGCCAGGGTGCCGAGGGCGGCCGCCGCGATCAGCGCGATGGCGCCAAGGCCGGCGAATCTGGCGATCGCCGCACGTCTTACGGCTGATTTGTCGTACGAAACCCATCCGGATTCGGCAAAAATGACGTCCGTCAGCAGATCGTGCAAAAAGAAGCTTTTGCCGGTTCCGGAAAGATGGGCGCGGGGGTTGCTGCCGAAATTACGGCCGATCGCGCCCAACACCTGATCGATTGGCGTT
>NZ_RZQG01000438.1:0-4926 GCF_003998635.1 Mesorhizobium sp. M7D.F.Ca.US.004.03.1.1 | reverse complement strand
CGGCATCGAGGCAGCCGGCTTTACCGCCGATCCGGGCTGAGCGCTGGCGTCGGCGCCGGCTCTAATTCAGATTGATGTCTCTGCTGGCCGACCGCATCGACACCGCGAATCCGGCCAGCACATCGAACAGCGCGATGACCATCAGCGTGAAGAAGACGGAGTGGGCGGCGCCCTTCACCAGCAGGAACTCGACCAGGAACGCCACGAAGACCAGCGTCGACAGAAGGTGGTCCATGATCGAGGCATTGGTCGTGCGCACCGACTTCGCCATTTCGAGGAACAGGAAGATCAGCCCAATCAGCACCATCAGATCGCCAAGCGTCATCGAGAACACGCCGCCCGACATCATGCTGAACGAGAAGACCTCGCTCGCCCACGGATCGTCACCGCTGCCGAATATTCCCAGCAGTCCGAGATTGTAGAGCACGAAAGGCACGATCAGCAGCGGAATGGCACCGAACATCTGGCGTCTCCATGTGGGGGCAATCCTTTGTAGAATGCGCCACAGGCACGCCGTCAAGATGTTTCGGTAGCAGCCCTGAACACGGTCGAAGACCGCACGCAACAACCATGTCAGCCGGTTGCTCGGCTGGAGAGCTGCGACGATTGCCGCCCACGCTTCGAGATGCGCGCCACCCGGCCCCCAAACGCAAAAGGACCGGCCACTGGCCGGTCCTTTTGTAATTCAAACCTTTGGAAAAGCTGGTCTCAGCTTTCCTTGGGCGTCAACACCTGACGGCCGCGATACATGCCGGTCTTCAGGTCGATGTGGTGCGGACGGCGCATTTCGCCGGAATTCTTGTCCTCGACATAGGTCGGGGCCTTGAGAGCGTCGGCCGAGCGGCGCATGCCGCGCTTGGACGGAGAGGTTTTTCGTTTCGGAACGGCCATGGATATGCTCCATTACATGGTCAAAAAGCCCCGCCCGCCCTCGTGAAAGGGCCATGTCGGGGCCGGAATCTGAGAAAGTCGGGTGCCTATACACGCCCTGTGCCGTTTTGGCCAGCACTGCCGCGAATTTTTTTGAGTTGTCTAGCGGAGACAACCGACATAGGCGCCCGAACGACCAGCCCGGCGCTCGATGAGGTTGGCGAGTCTTCTCAGGCCCGGCCCGGGTTTGGCCGGGTTGCGGGCGATCGGATTTGGCAAGGAAACGGCCAAAAGTGCAGCCTGCCGTCGCGACAGCTGTTTTGCCGAAACGCCGAAATGATGCTGTGCCGCGGCCTCGATGCCGTAGATGCCCGGCCCCCACTCGGCGATGTTGAGATAGATTTCCATGATGCGCCGTTTCGACATCACCGCATCGAAATAGACGGCCAGCGGCAGTTCGACCACCTTGCGCACCGAGCCCAGCGGCCGTGACCAGAGAAACAGGTTCTTGACCGTCTGCATGGTGATGGTCGAGGCACCGCGCGTTGCTTCGCCGGCCAGCGCGTCGTCGACGACGCCCCGCAGCTCGCCGAGATCGACGCCACGATGGAAGCAGAACTGCCCGTCCTCCGACATGATGACGGAATTGGCCAGCACCGGCGACACATCGTCGATCGACACCCAGCGGCGGTCATAACCGGAGAACGTCGCCAGGTCCTTCAGCATAAGCGTCGAGACCGGATGCACGAAGGATGGCAGATAGAGGAACGTCAGCACGACCGGAATCAAAGCCAGCACCGCGGCCACGACGATGCCGCGCCGGACCCAGCGCTTGAGACCGCGGCGGTTTACGCCTCGCGATCTCGTCGCCATGTCCAGCTTTTCGGTTTCATGATCGACGATCGGTTCCGCCAAGCCGCCCAACCCGTGCCAGAGAGCTCGTTTTGAAACTCGCTCCTGTGAGTCATATGACGGTGTTTTCGAGAACCGGAGCGGAGCGTACATTTGAGTACGTGAGCACCGGAAGCGCAGAAAACGCCTTCAGATGACCGCAGGAGTAGAGTTTCCAAACGGGCTCTTACTGCTCCGGCATAATGGCGCTTGCCTTCTTGCGCAACGTCTGAGTGTCGGCTACCGGTCCCGGCCATGACGAATGACGACGAAATGGCGTTCGAAATGGCACTCATCAGACGGGCTGCCGCCGTCGAGGTGCTTCTGCGGCGATTGCTCGACGACCGCGCGCTTTCGGGCGAGATCGCCCGGCCCGACCGGTTGATGGCGGCGATGCGCCACGGCGTGCTCAATGGCGGCAAGCGCCTGCGCCCCTTCCTGGTCATGGAAAGTGCGGCACTTTTTTCCGCCGACGGCGAGGCGGCACTGCGCGTCGCCGCCGCGCTTGAATGCGTGCACTGCTATTCGCTGATCCACGACGATCTGCCCGCCATGGACGACGATGATCTGCGCCGTGGCCAGCCGACCGTGCACAAGGCCTTCGACGAGGCAACCGCCATCCTGGCCGGCGACGCCTTGCTGACGCTGGCCTTCGACATCATTGCCGGCGAGGCGACCACGCTGCCGGCGGAGCGGCGGGCAGCCCTTGTGCTGGCGCTTGCCCGCGCGGCCGGAGCAGGTGGCATGGTCGGTGGCCAGAAGCTCGACCTCGAAGCCGAACAGGACCCACCGGACGAGGCCGGCATCATCCGGCTTCAGGCGATGAAGACCGGCGCGCTTATCCGCTTTGCCTGCGAGGCAGGCGCCCTCATCGCCGGCACTCCTGCCGAGGATCGGGAGCGGCTGGCCGAATTCGGCTCCGCGATCGGTCTTGCCTTCCAACTCGCCGACGACCTGCTCGACCTGACCGCCGATGCCAGCCAGATGGGCAAGGCAACCGGCAAGGACGCTGCCGCCGGCAAGGCGACGCTGGTCGCGCTGCATGGCGCGAATTGGGCGCGCAGCCAACTGCACGGTCTCGTCGAACAGGCGCATGCACTGCTTGAGCCCTATGGCGACGATGCCCAGTTGCTGAAGGAAGCGGCGACATTCGTGGCGGTGCGTAACAGCTGAGGTCGGGGCCAACCAAGACATCGAGCTGATCGCTGATCAAAGCACGCTCGTCCCCGCCGACCGGTTCAGAGATTGAACTTGAACGGAAGCCTGCCGAAGCAGAGGATCGACATCGCTTTGCCATCCTCACGGCAACCACGCGGTGCGGACAGAGTTGGAGGGATGCCATGTCGACCACCGACAAGCTGTTCAGCGGTTCCATTGCCGAGGTCTACGACCGGGCGATGGTGCCGCTGATCTTCGAGCCATATGCGCGGGATCTGGCGGAGCGGGCGTCGAAACTCGGACCGCAATCGGTGCTCGAAGTGGCTGCGGGCACCGGTGTGGTAACACGTGCGCTCGCAGCAAGACTGCCGGCGAAAGCACGCATCGTGGCCACCGATCTTAACCAGCCCATGCTTGACCACGCGCGCACGCGGATGGCGGACGATCCTCGGATCATCTGGCAGCAGGCCGATGCCCAGGCGCTGCCCTTCGAGGACGCACAGTTCGACGCCGTGGTCTGCCAATTTGGTGCGATGTTCTTCCCCGATCGGGTAGGCGCCTACGGCCAAGCGCGGCGGGTGATGCGGCCGGGCGGGCATTTTCTGTTCAACGTCTGGGGCGCCATCGAAGAGAACGAGTTCGCCGATGAAGTGACGCGGGCGCTCGGCGATTTCTTCCCCACCGATCCGCCGCGCTTCATGGCGAGGACGCCGCACGGCTATCACAATGCGGACGCCGTCCGTGGCGACCTGCATGCCGCCGGGTTCCGTGACGTCACCATCGAGCCTCTGGATGCCGTGAGTGCCGCTCCGTCGCCTTATGAGGCGGCCGCGGCCTATTGCCAGGGCACACCCCTGCGTGCCGAGATCGAGGCGCGCGGCGGCTCGCTGGAGGAGGCGACGCGATACGTGGCGAATGCCATGGGGAAACGGTTCGGGGAGGGCCCGGTGAGTGGCCGCATCCGCGCCCTCGTCGCCGTGGCGGCCTGAGACCCGAAAGTGACCTCGGAAGGATTGTCAGGGTCAAGAAGCTGTCATCCATCCGGCGGTTCGCATGGCTCGCCTATCCACACGAAATTTTAATGTAAATGAAGCGTAATCCCGACCATTAAAATGGTGCGTATGTGTTGGGGTTGCGCATGCCGGAATATTCGTCCTTCATCCGGTCAGTCCGGATTCGCTATATTTCGGGGTTGCTGATCTTCGCGCTGGCTTCCGCGGGCATCGTGATTGCGCTCGATCGTGTCAATTCCTTTCGCCGTGACATCGATGCGCTGAGCAGCAACCTCGTCATCTTCACCCGCGACCTGCGCAACGCGACCAGCTTTGCCGAAACGACCGGCACAGCCTGGCGGGCGGAGACACGCGATGCGCTGACCACATCGGCGCGCGGCCATTCGGAACGCCTGACCGGCGAGATCGAGACGCTGACCGCCCAGCTTGCCGCGATCAAGCCGCGCCTGTCGACCAAGACCGTCAACGAACTCCAATCCACTTCCGTCAACGGCGACCTGTTCTGGTCGCCGCGCGACATGGTGCGCAACTTCAACCTGATGTCGGTGGCGCAGAAGGTCGACGAGTGGAGCTATCGCGAAATCCGCAACCAGAACGACCTGTTCGCCCAGCCCATGCTGGTCCGCGTCCGCACCGCCATGGACGATGAGCGCCAACTGGCCGATGCCTCCTCAGACAGGCTGCTGTTGTGGGCAAGCGGCATCCTGTTCGCAGCCCTTGCCATCGTCGCCTTCTGGATCTTCCGCCCGATGGAAGTGGCGATCCGCCGCGCCTTTGCCGAATCCGCCGAATCCCTGTTCAAGGCCGAGGCCGCCGACCGCGCCAAGTCGGAATTCCTGGCCAATATGAGCCACGAAATCCGCACGCCGATGAACGGCGTGCTCGGCATGGCCGAACTGCTGGCCAAGACCGATTTGACGGCGCGCCAGAGGACCTTCACCGACGTCATCGTCAAATCCGGCAATGCGCTGCTCACCATCATCAACGACATCCT
>NZ_RZQG01000437.1:0-4947 GCF_003998635.1 Mesorhizobium sp. M7D.F.Ca.US.004.03.1.1 | reverse complement strand
GTCATGAACTGCGTGCCGGCAGCGACCACGACGTCGCCGGGCTTCAGTCCCTCGGCAACACGCACGCCACCGGCGGCGAACGCGGCGACTTTGACCGGACGGGCGTGAACGGTGTCGGCGCCGCGATCGACGGTCCAGACGATCGACTGGCTGCCTTGCTCGGCCAGTGCGCTCAGCGGGATCGACACGAGCTGCCGCTCATTGGCCGCCGAGGCTTCGATGCTGGCGGTCATGCCGAGAAGCACGCGCGGATCGTTGGGCAGGCTGACGCGAACGGCGAAGGTGCGCGATTGCGGATCGGCGCTGCCGGCGACCTCACGGACCTTGCCGTCGAGCGCCAGCGCGTCGTCGGACCAGAAGCCCGCCTTGACGATCTTGCCCGGCTTGAATTCGGCGATTTCCATTTCCGGCACGGCGATCAGCACTTCCTTTTCGCCGTCGACGGCAACAGTGACAACCGGCGCGCCGGACCCAACCACCTGGCCTACATCGGCGCTGACCGCGGTGACGATGCCGTCCCTGTCGGCCTTGAGATCGGTATAGCCGACCTGGTTCCTGGCCTGGGCAAGCGTCGAGCGAGCGGAATCGCGGGTGGCGACAGCCTGGTCGTAGCTCAGGGTCGCCTGCTCGAGCTGCGATTTCGGCGCGAACTTCTTGTCAAACAGCTGCTCGGCGCGCTTGCGGGACAGCTCTGACGTCTCGACCTGCCGATCGGCGGCATCAAGGGCTGCCTGCGCACTCTTGACCGACAGGTCGTAATCGATGGGATCGATGCGGGCGAGCACGTCGCCCGCAACCACATGCTGGCCGATGTCGACGAGGCGCTCGGTGATCTTGCCGTTGACGCGGAAAGCCAGTGCGCTTTCGGTGCGAGCCCGCACCGAGCCGGAATAGGAGAGCGTGCGGGTGTCATGCGCCTGGGCGATCTCGACGACCTTGACCGGGCGGATGATGTCCTTGACTTCGGCTTTCTCTTGGCTGCAGCCGGCAAGCCCGAGCGCCGCGACAATCAGGCCGGCAACTGGCAGCTTACGGAGGATGGAATTGGACAAAGACATCTTGGTACTCCGACTGGAGATGAATGGTCGACACCGGCTGGCGGGGCTATTTCAGTGCCTTGATTGCATAATCGATGAGGTCGTCGGGCATTGCCCGGTTGGTCTTGGCAAGGCACTGCGCCACCATCTGCGGATGGCACAGGATGACGGTTGCGGCGCCGAAGCAGCGCGACGCGATCACGGGATCCTGCTCCCTGAACTCACCGGCCTCGATGCCATCGCGGATCACTTCCGCAAACAGGTCGTGAATGCTGTCGACATGCTTGTCGATCACGCCCCAGTCGCGTTCGAGGGCAACGATGACCATCTCGTGGACCTTCTGGTCGTCGAGCATGACCTCCATCGTCATCTTGTATTGCGCATGCACGTAACGCCGAAGCCGCTCCTCGGCGTTGACCGGCAGGTGCATGATCTCGTAGGCCATCTTGTAGCTGGCGCCGAGCATCCGGCCACAGACGGCCTGGTGGATTTCGACCTTGGAGGCAAAGAAACGATAGATGTTGGCCGGCGACATGCCGAGTTCACGGGCGATGTCGGCGACATTGGTCTTGCCGTAGCCGTAGTGCCGGAACAGCCGCTCGGCGCAGTCGAGAATGCGCGTCACATTTTCCTGTCGGGCGGCGTCGGCGACTATGGTGGCGGCTTCGGACATGATCCTCTGTCAATTTACGAGTGACGAATTTCAACTTTCGTCATTCGTAAATCGAAATGGACGGTCTGTCAACGCAGATTCTGTGTACGCGTACGATTGGTGACAGATGGTGACATCCAATAGACGTCACGAAGCGGCCCGAAGATGCGAGCCACTGAAAATATTTTCCGCGAAAGGCCGTCGGCGTTTCAGGTGACCTTGGCCATCTCGCGCAGCCGGAACTTCTGGATCTTGCCGGTCGAGGTCTTCGGGATTTCGGCGAAGATCACCGCCTTCGGCACCTTGAAGCGCGCCAGCAATCCCCGGCAATGTTCGATGATCTCGGCCTCGGTCGCCGCCTTGCCGGGCTTCAGTTCGACATAGGCTACAGGCACCTCGCCCCATTTGTCGTCAGGCCTGGCGACGACGCCGCAAGAGGCAACGGACGGGTGTTTGTAGAGCGCGTCCTCGACCTCGATCGAGGAAATGTTCTCGCCACCAGAAATGATGATGTCCTTGGAGCGGTCCTTGAGCTGGATGTAGCCGTCGGGGTGCATGACGCCGAGATCGCCGGAATGGAACCAGCCGCCGGCAAAAGCTTCGTCGCTCGCCTTGCCGTTCTTCAAATAGCCTTTCATGACGATGTTGCCCCGGAACATGACCTCGCCGATGGTCTCGCCGTCGGCCGGTGTCGCCTGCATCGTTTCGGGATCCATGACGGTCAGGCCTTCGAGCGCTGCATAGCGCACGCCCTGCCGCGCCTTCTTGGCGCTGCGCTCGCCCTTTTCGAGGTCGTCCCAGGCGCCATGCCATTCGTTGACGACCGCCGGGCCATAGGTCTCGGTCAGGCCGTAGAGATGGGTGACGGCAAAGCCGGCATCGGCCATCCCCGACAGTACCGCTTCCGGTGGCGGCGCTGCGGCCGTGTTGAAGGTGACCGTCTGCGGAAATGCGCGCTTGTCCTCGTCCCTGGCATTGATCAGCACCGACATGACCACCGGCGCGCCGCACAGATGGGTGACGCCCTGATCGGCAATCGCATCGTAGATCGGCTTCGGCCGCACCCAGCGCAGGCAGACATGGGTGCCGGCCTGGACGGCGAGCGTCCAGGGAAAACACCAGCCGTTGCAGTGGAACATCGGCAACGTCCACAGATAGACCGCATGCTTGGCCATGCCGGCATGGATGGTGTTGGTGTAGGCCATCAGGGCCGCACCGCGATGGTGGTAGACGACGCCCTTCGGATTGCCTGTCGTTCCGGAGGTATAGTTCAGCGAAATGGCATCCCATTCGTCGTCGGGCATCGACCAGGTGAAGTCCTCGTCGCCGCCAGCAACAAACGCCTCATAGTCCAGAGTGCCAATCCGCTCGCCTTTCGGATACGGCGCGTCAGCGGCGTATTCGGGATCGTCATAGTCGATGACCAGCGGCTTGACCTTGGCCAGTTCCAGAGCCTGCTTGACGACGCTGGAGAATTCGCGGTCGACGATCAGCACCTTGGTCTCGGCATGGTCGAGCTGGAAGGCGATGACCGCCGCATCAAGGCGCGTGTTGAGCGAATGCAGCACCGCCTTGGTCATCGGCACGCCGAAATGCGCCTCCAGCATCGGCGGCGTGTTGGACAGCATGACGGTGACGGTGTCGCCCTTGCCGATGCCGCGCTTGTCGAGCGCCGAGGCAAGCTTCAGCGACCGGCGCCAAAAGGTGCGATAGTCGATGCGCTGGCGGCCATGGATGATGGCGATCTGGTCGGGATAGGTTTTGGCTGCGCGCTCCAGATAGGTAAGCGGCGTCAACGGCTGATGGTTGGCCGCGTTCTTGTCGAGATCCTGTTCGTATGGATTGCCCATCCCATGCTCCCCGCGTTTTTCTTTTAGACCTTCTAATCACAGGCTGGGGCCGCGTCACCATCAACGATGCCTCGCTATAGCGCATTTGGAACAATGATGATCCAGATTCGCCCGGCAAAAGGGCATCGCATACCTTTGCCCAATTTGACTTTTGTCGAGAGCCGTGAATAATGTCAGCCGAGGAGACGGCATGGCGATCCGACCGGCAGAACAGCTCATCCACAAGGCCGCCTGGCTTTATTATGCCCATGGCCTGCGGCAGGACCAGGTGGCGAGCCAGCTTAACATTTCCCGTGCCTCGGTCGCCATGTATCTGCGCAAGGCGCGCGAAACCGGCATCGTCAACATCTCGACCTCGACCCAGCTTTTCACCGATGACGTGCTGGCGCGCAAGCTCGAGGATGCGTTGGGCCTCGACGCCGTCTGGATCGCGCCGGAAAATGACCATATCGCCGACCCGTCGGCGGAAATAGCCGTGCTGGCGGCAAGCGTCTTTCTCGAGCTGGTCAAGAAGGGCGACCGCATCGGCGTCGCCTGGGGCCGCACCGTCTACATGATCGCCGACATCATGTCCTATGCCGACCTGCAGGATGTCACGGTGGTGCAGCTCTGCGGCAATCTCGGCGCGCCCTATTCCTACCGGCCCGACCAGTGCACCATGGAAATCGCGCGACGTCTCAACGCCAAGGGGCTCAACTTCTACGCGCCGCTGGTGCTGTCGACGGAAGAGCTGGCGCGCGCGCTGCGTGCCGAGCCGGTGATCCGGGAGCAATTGTCGGGCGTGCGCGACTGCGACCTGGCGCTGTACTCGGTCGGCGCGGTTGACGCCGACAGCCATCTGGTCAAATGCGGCGCGCTCACTCCTGACGAAATGGCTGGCCTGCGCAGCCGAGGCGCTGCCGGCGTCATTGCCGGGCAGATCATCGACGCCGAGGGCAAGGTGCTCGACTGCAGTTATAACCGGCGTGTGATCTCCGCCGAACTTGCCTCGCTGCGCGCCATCGCCAGGCGGCTGATGGTGGTGCAGGAGGACAGCAAGTTCGAACCGCTGCTCGCGGCGATCGCGGGCGGCCTTTGCACGCATCTGGTGGTCGGCGCGCGCATGGCGCAGCGGCTTCTGGATCATGCGGCCGCCACGACAGAAAAGGCCTCCTAGGAAACCGCCATCTCCGTCGCCGGCGCATTGTCATCAAAGCGTCGCGGCATTCCTGTTTCACCATCAAAGACAGCAACCGGACGAAGCGAACATGAAGAACCTGTGGAATGACGATGCAGCCGAAAAGCTCGTTGCCGACTATGCAAAGAAGGGTGTCGGCCGCGACCTGGCGCTGCGCGTCTACACGACCCGGCTGCTCGGCGGCGAACCAAGGCTGGTCCTGCATGGTGGCGGCAACACCTCCTGCAAGAC
>NZ_RZQG01000436.1:0-4954 GCF_003998635.1 Mesorhizobium sp. M7D.F.Ca.US.004.03.1.1 | reverse complement strand
GTCCTCGTCGACGAAGCGCGATGATGGTGCGCGCGGATTGCGCAGGCGGCCGATCAGCGCCGAAACCGCCGTGATGTTCATTTCCTCGGGCGACCAGTTTCTGACTTCCGCGATGTGGTGCACTGCCAGCTCGCGATGCGTGCTGCCGCTGTAGGCGGCGTCCTGATGCGTCACGCGCTCATGGGTCTTGGCGTCTTCGCGGACATACTCGATCAAGTAGTTCGGGCATTCGGCGCGACCACGCACACCGAGCCGCACCTGGGCATCGCCATGGGCGCGCTTGCAGCGCTCCAGCTTCTCCAGCACCCGGCGCACATATTCGACCGGCTTGTTGAGGCCTTCGACCACGTCGGCGATGGTCGAGTCGGCGGCGATCAGTTTCGGAGGCACGCGCTTGGTAGCCATCAGCGTCTTCCGGCTCGCTTCGGCAAAGCGGCCAGCGCCGCGGCGGCGGCCAACTCATCGGCCTCCTTCTCCAGGCGCTGTTCACGCAGGCGCGCGGTCTTGGCTTCCCGCGCCTCGCTGACGGCATCGCGTTCGGAATTGATGCGGTTGAGTGACATCGACTGGGTTTGCGTCTTGCTGAACAAGGACACGGCCTGTTCGACTGTCTTCGAATGAGCGGTCAAAATCTTTCTCCTGTCAGGAGCCTGTGCCGATGGAGCGAGACCGGGTCTTCGGTCAAGACGACGCACAGAGCAAATACGGCAGCGGATTCAAATTGCTGGAGCGTCCTTTAGCACGTCCAGGCCGGCGCGCAGCGCACTTTCGGCGACAAGACGCGCAAAATGAAAAAGGCCAGGCACCGCCTGACCTTCCGTAAGAGAACGCCGTGCATCCAGACGGATGCACAAGGCACGCTCCTCTCATGCGCATGACATGCCGTGGAAACTCAGGTCTCCGCGGCCATGCGCCCGAATTCGCCACTCACCGGTGCCAGTACATCCGTGGTCACCGGGAGAGCTGAATTCTTTTTTCAGGCCGCCTTCAACTGGTCGGCGGACATCTTGCCCGACTTGTTGTCGCGGACCATCTCGTAGCCGAGCTTCTGGCCCTCGACGATGTCGCGCATACCGGCGCGCTCTACGGCCGAGATGTGGACAAAAACGTCGGCTGAGCCGTCGTCAGGCTGAATAAAACCAAAACCTTTGGTGGCGTTGAACCATTTAACTGTGCCGGTGCTCATGACGAACCCTTTCCATGGCAAATATTCGTTCGACGCCATGCGGATGCACAACGTCGTTTGTCCCGATTTTTGATGTGGGAAGTTCGTCAAAGGCGCGCTCGAAAGCGCGGATAACAAAAGTCAGTCAAACAAATATCGACGAAATGCTTTTAGGCTTCTTTTGGCGCGCTGTCAAATCTGCATCCGCCACACCTGCGCAATTCTCCCAAAACACCTGGCCAAAACACCTGGCATGACGGCAAATCGGACGCCAAACGGCGCGCTTGCGCCAACTCAAAAAAATTTCGCGGCATCCGGGAACCATCTGCGCAAACGCGCATTTATTCCGTGTCATCAGCAATTCATGAGAGCAATCGAAGAAAGGTTGATGGCAAAGACGCCCCCCGCACGATAAAAGGTGCGAGGGGCGTTTTCGTTTGGATCACCTATTCGTCCGGGCCGGGTTCCGGCCACGTCTCCTTGGCCGCCTCGGCATACCAGTGCCGCATCGCCGGCGTTGCCAGCACGGCATCGACATAGGCTCGCATATCCGGCGCAAGCGTGCCGCCATAGGTGTCGAAGCGGGTCACGACCGGTGCATACATGGCGTCGGCCGCGGTGAAATGGCCAAACAGGAACGGACCGCCCTTGCCGTATTTTTCCCGGCACTCGCGCCACAACGCCTCGATGCGCTCGCGTTGCGCCTCGCCTTCGGCATCGAGCGGCTTATGGCCCTTCGGCCGACGCAAATTCATCGGCCAGCCGTAGCGAACTTCACGGAAACCGGAATGCATCTCGGTCGCGGCAGAGCGCGCCAGTGCGCGGGCGTCGATATCGGCCGGCCAGAGATTTTTTTCCGGAAACAGGTCAGCCAGATATTCAAGGATGGCAAGGGTTTCCCAGATGATCTTGCCATTGTGATTCAAGACGGGCACCTGGCCGGTCGGCGACACTTTCGCCAGATTGGTAAAGGTCTCAGGCGTGCGCAGCCGCACGAAACCCTCCTCGAACGGGATTTCCAGATGTCTCATCGCGACCCATGGCCGGAGCGACCATGAGGAAAAGCACTTGTTGCCGATGAAGAGTGTGAATTCAGCCATTTGTCTCCCCCGCATGCGCGATCACCCAAATCCTTTGGTCGGCGCGCGTCACCAGCCTATAGCCTGCCCGCCTTGCCACAGGAAGCGGCTGCCCGAGCTCACCTGTCGACCGGGAACGCGTGGAACCTAAACGACACCGGCTCGTTTGCTTTCGCGGATGAATTCCGCCGAATTCAAAACTCCCAGGAGATGCGAAAAATGGTGAACAAGGATCAGGTCGCGGGCGTGGCCAAGCAGATCAAGGGCTCGATCAAGGAAGCCGCCGGCAAGGCAACCGGCAACAGGCAGACCCAGGCTGAAGGCACGGCCGACAGGATCGCCGGCAAGGTGCAGAAGGCCTATGGCGACGTGAAGGACAAGGTCAAGAAGGCGCTCTGATCCGACATCGAGAACGCTCTTTTATTGGGAAAGGCGGTCGCGAGGGCCGCCTTTTTCATGTGCTCCAGCCTTTGCTGAAAGCATAGGTGAAGGCGACCTCGCCATGATCACCGGTCGCCTCGCCCAGCACCACATCCATGCCGTCGCTAGTCACCCTGGCCAGTGCGAAACCGCCCATATAGGCGGCCTTCGGCTTGAACAGATCGAGCCCGTCACGGCGATAGATCAGCGGCGTTTCGTGCTGGTGGCCATGGAAGATGCCGACGACATTGTAGCCCTTGAGCGCCGCCAGAAGCGCCTGCCGGTCGGCCTCGCTCCACCAATGCGGCGCGCCAGCGCCGTCATCGTCGAAGTGCCTTTTGGCGGCATCCCAGCGTTCTATCGAGAAAATGTCCCAACCATAGTGCTGGAACAGAATGACCGGACGGCCGTCCGCCGCATAGGTCGCCAGATCCTGCTTCAGCCATGGCAGGCTGCTCTCGGCGCCATGGCCAGTGTCGCCGGCGAAACGATGCGTCTGGATCAGATGCAGGCCGCCCCAGTCCCAGGAATAGCAGTCGGTGTCGACATCATAGTCGGTGGCCGGCACTGGCGGCTTGAAGAACACGCCGGCGCGATGGTTGACCTCGACATAGTCGCGCAGTTCGCGTCGGTACCAGTCGACATGGTGCGGCGGCCCGTTCTGGTCGAGATCATGGTTGCCGAGCCCGACATAAACCGGCATGTGCACGCGATCCGGGCCGACGCCCTGCTGGTAGCGCTGGCTGAACTGGAGCAGTTGGGTGCCCTCGCTCGGCTGCGTAATCTGGCCGCCGCCGTCATCGGTCATGTCACCGCCGACGACGAGGCCGAGCGGCGTGCCGATGCGGCTGCCCGCCGAGCGCAGGCCGGTGGCGACGCCGTTGATCTCGACCGGCCAGTCCTTGTCGCCAAGATCGTTGAGCGCTGCCACGTTGCGCAGCAGCGCGGCGTCGGTCTTGCCTTCCTGCAGGCAGTTGGGGCTCAACCCGCTCGCCATGCGGCAGGCATGGACATCGGCGATGAACAGGAAGGTAGCGTCGATGGACTGGACGCGCTGGCCGGTCTGGCTGAATGCCGGACGCGAAAATGCGCCGGCCGCGGCAAATCCTGCCATCTGCTTCAGCAGGCTGCGCCGGGAAATCGAGTGGATCGGCAAGCGAGTCATCATGCGCGAAATTCAGCACAGGCGGCCCCCTGCCGTCCAGTTGCCGTCGCCACGCATCGACACCGCCGCCGCTCGCTCGGTAGCGCCGCAACGTCAAAGCGGCCGCGTCGAAATCCCTCGTCGCTGCGGTATCAAAGGGTTCTTGGTCGTAGCAGCACCCTGCGGCGGCGCCTGGCTGCCAATCCGCCCTGCGATGATGACAGCGCGCTCCGCTCCAGTCCTGCCAGGCAATCCCGCAGCACGCTCGCATCCTGCGCCGTCTTGGCCATCGACATCGCCCCGGAATAGGCGGCGACCGCCAGCGCGGCGAAGCGCTCGGGATCTGTGTCCTCATCCCTGCCCGCCTGCTGGTCGGCTCGCAGCTTGTCGGAAATCGCCCGCCGCCACCCGGCAAAAATACCGGCAAGGGCAATCCGGAAATCCGGATCGGCAAGCGACAGTTCGTGCGCCAGATTGTTGAGCGGGCAGCCGCGCACGAAACCCTGCTGCTCCAACTCCGCCGCCACGGCCTCGAACACCGCGCGCACGCCTTCGCGTGCAGTGCTGGCCGCCAGCACCGGCGCGATCCATGTCTCTTCGACCGCTGCGGCGACACGCTCGTCGATCACCGCCAGCGCCAGCGCCTTCTTGGTCGGGAAATGGTGATGCAACGCGCCACCGCTGACACCCGCCGCCGCCATCAGGTCGCCGAAGCTAGAGGCATGATAGCCGCGCGCCTGGAACGCGACCTCAGCGACATCGAGCACCTTCCGGCGCATGCCTTCAGGGTCGTTGATGCGTTTTCCTGGGCGCGGTTTTGGTCGAACGGTCATCTCTGCTGACATTGCCGGACATTAGCATATTGACAAAACAGGACAACCGGTCTGTTTTGAAAACAGGATGACTACCCTGTTTTGGAGAGACGGATGAACATGCCCCTGAATGCCCCGCCGAAACCCGCCGTGAGCGCCTCGCCTGTCGTCGAGCTGCGGCAATACACACTGAAGCCCGGCCGGCGCGATACGCTCATCGACATCTTCGACGGCAGACTGATCGAGGGCCAGGAGGACGCCGGAATGACCATCATCGGCCAGTTCCGGGATCTCGACCGCCCAGACATGTTCGTCTGGATGCGCGGCTTCGACG
>NZ_RZQG01000435.1:0-4955 GCF_003998635.1 Mesorhizobium sp. M7D.F.Ca.US.004.03.1.1 | reverse complement strand
CAGATGCAATGTCTCGGCCGCATGGGTAAACGACCCCGCCTCCGCCGCAGCGTGAAACACGCGTAGCTTGTCCCAGTCCAACGCCATGATACCCCTCGTTCTGTTTTGGCGTCTGAATGAAAAATCAGGCTTTTACACGGCGTTTCTAAGCCGCTCTATGAACTCTCTACTCGGCCGCTTCGCGGTGCACTTCGATGCCGGCCAGATATTTCTCCGCCTCGAGTGCGGCCATGCAGCCGAGGCCCGCCGCCGTCACTGCCTGGCGGTAGATGTCGTCGGTCACATCGCCGGCCGCGAACACGCCAGGCACGTCGGTGCGGGTCGAATCCGGCGCCGTCCACAGATAGCCGTTCGGCTTCTGCTTCAGCTTGCCTGCGAACAGTTCGACCGCCGGTGCATGGCCGATCGCCACGAACACGCCATCGATCTTCAGATGCGTTTCCTCGCCGGTCACCGCGTTGCGCAGCTTCAGCCCTTCGACCGAGGGCGGCAGCGGCGTCTTGCCGGGACGGCCGGTGATCTCGTCGACGATCGTGTCCCAGATGACGCGGACATTGTCCTTCTTCAAGAGCCGCTCGCGCAGGATGCGTTCAGCGCGGAAATCGTTGCGCCTGTGAATGACCGTAACGCTCTTGGCGAGGTTCGACAGATAGAGCGCCTCTTCCACCGCCGAATTGCCGCCGCCGATGACCGCGACATCCTTGCCGCGATAGAAGAAACCGTCGCAGGTGGCGCAGGCCGACACGCCGAAGCCCATGAAGGTCTGTTCGGTCGGAATGCCCAGCCATTTGGCCTGTGCGCCGGTGGCGATGATCAGCGCGTCGGCGGTGTAGGTGGTGCCGGAATCACCCTTGGCACGGAACGGCCGCACATTGAGGTCGACCTCGGTGATGATATCGTTGATGATGTCGGTGCCGACATGCTCGGCCTGCTTGAGCATCTGCTCCATCAGCCACGGACCCTGGATCGGATCGGCGAAGCCGGGATAATTCTCGACATCGGTGGTGATCATCAATTGGCCGCCCTGCTGCAGCCCGGCAACCAGCATCGGCTTCAGCATGGCGCGGGCGGCGTAGACCGCTGCCGTATAGCCGGCCGGACCGGAACCGATGATGAGAACGGGCGCGTGCTTGGTGGTCATCTAAAGCCTCTGCGGAGGGCTGCCGGCAATTGCGGCATGGAAAACTCGGTCCGTATCGCGCGTAATGTAAGTGTTGCCCACGACACCAGCAAGGCAAGTTGGCGTTCGTCCCCGGAAAGCTTTGTCGCACCCTGTTGCCCGCCTGATCCTGCGAAATATTCCGGGCGAGGGATGGAATGGACAGCGAAGTCGTTTAATTACAAAATCACGCAAGATTCTTGCGTGTTGCCCCTGACTTCTCGAGAGCCCTCATGCCGCTCAAGGCCGACCTCGACGCCATCGACTGGAAGATCATGCGCGAACTGCAGGGCGACGGCCGCATGACCAATGTCGAACTGTCGAACCGCGTCGGTATTTCTGCGCCACCATGCCTGCGCCGCGTCAAGCGGCTGGAGGAAGCCGGCATCATCCGCGGCTACCGCGCTTTGCTCAATGCACCGGCGCTCGGCCTCGATGTCGTCGCCTTCTGCTTGATCGGCCTGCATCACCAGGCCGACGCCGAGTTGCGCACCTTTGCCGAACGCACCCGCGGCTGGCCGATCGTACGCGACGCCTGGATGGTGTCGGGCGAATCCGATTTCCTGCTGCATTGCGTGGCAAGCGACCTCGGCGCCTTCCAGACCTTCGTCATCGAGGAGCTGACTTCGACCCCCAATGTCGACACGGTGCGCACCGCACTCACCATCCGCCGGGTCAAGGATGAAGGGCTGGTCTCGTTTGCACAGCCCTGAGTCGGTATGAACGCCAGCGCCACATCGGGCGTGGCAGATGCGGGTTGCGGGCTTCGCCATATCAGGGCCGCTTTGGCATTCGATAGGCTGTCGTGTAGAAAGCCGGATCGTTCTGCCGTGGCCCGCCCTGTTGGTTTCCTAAAGCAATTCCAGGAAAAGTGTGTAACGGTTTTCCTGGGAAAAGCGCTTAGCGCTTGGGGATTCCGTAAAAACAGATGACGCAAAGCAGCGCAATTCCGAGAACAGTGTGCCGTAGGGTGGGACCATGACTCGATTTGCTAGCCCGGTTTCGGCGCTGGTCATCTGCATGAACGAAGCCGACATGATCGGCCAGTGCCTGGAAAGCGTCGACTTCTGCGCCGAGATCATCGTCGTCGATTCAGGCTCGACGGACAGCACCCTGGACGTCGTCCAGGAGTTCATCGCCAAGGGCTACCCGATCAGGCTGTTTCACAACGACTGGCCGGGTTTTCCCCGCCAGCGGCAATTCGCCCTCGATCAGGCCACGCAGCCATGGTGCCTTTCGATTGAAGCCGATGAGGCCATCGACGACCTGCTCAGGCAGTCGATCATGGACGTGACGCAGCCTCGCAATGTCGGCTTCGACGGATGGTACATAAGGCGCCGCGACAAGCTGAAAGGCTATGGCTATGCGCACCGCTGGGTGCTGCACAACAGGCTGCTGCGTCTCTTCCGCCGAGACAAGGCCACCATGGACCTCAACTTGCGGGTCCATGAATCGTTCGAGGTGCCGGGCGAAACCGGCACGATTGAAAATGGCGTGCTGCTGCACCGCCGCGAAATGAGCATCGCGGAGGACTTGGCCAGGGCCAACACCTACTCCAGCCTCAAGGTTGCCACGCTGGTCGAGAGGGGCAAGAAGCCAGGCTTGGTAAAGCTAGTGCTGTCGCCGCTCGGCAACTTCCTGAAATTCTACCTGGCCAAGCGCTACTTCCTGTGCGGCCGGCACGGCTTCGTCTATTCGATGATGGTGATGGTCTATTCGTTCGCCACCGAGGCCAAGCTTTATGAAGCCTGGCGAGACAACGATCCGGCGTGAGCCGTCACCGCTCGCCTGACACGGCACCAAGTCCCGCTATTGCGGCGAGCAGGCCGTTGAAATCCTCGCGGTCGCGCCATGGCCCGACCATGAAGCCCGATTGAACTGCCGCTTGCCCGTCGACCAGCCAGCCCTGCGAGAGGCCGGCACGCTGTCCCGCCTCCATGTCCGCCTTCTTGTCGCCGACGATCAGCGAACGCCGCAGATCGAGCCCGAGGCGTTTGGCCGCCTCCAGCAGCATGCCTGGATTGGGCTTGCGCATCGGATGATCGGCGACCGCAAGCGGGCCGGAGCCCGCTTCGTGATAGGCGCAGGCCAGCACCATGTCGACGAATGCGCCCTCGCCACCTAGCAATTCCAGCACGCGGCCATTGACGGCAGCGAAATCGCCCCAGCCGTAATAGCCGCGCGCGATGCCCGACTGGTTGGTGACGATGATGACGGGAATGCCGGCCCGGTTGGCGGCGGCGATCGCTGCGGCGATATCCGCGCGGAGCACCATTTCGGCTGGATCGTCGGGATAACCGGTATCGATATTGATGGTGCCGTCGCGGTCGAGGAACAGCGCCGGCATACCGGCGGGAAACACCGTCCGGCCGACCCGCTCGACCCATAGGCCGGGCTCCGCCAGCGGATAGGGGCCGGACGTCGTGGAATCAGCCATTGCTGAGGCGCGCTTCGACCACCTCGCACAGATAATGATAGAGGCACAGATGCCCCTGCTGGATGATCGGCGTCGAGGTCGACGGCACGTTGAGCAGAATGTCGGACAAAGGCTTCAGCTTGCCGCCGGTGTCGCCGGTCAGGCTGATCACCGTCATGTCCATCATCCGCGCCTGTTCGGCGGCGGCGAGGATGCTCGGCGAATTGCCGCTGGTCGAGATTGCCAGAAGCACACCGCCGGCCGCGCCATGCGCCTCGACCTGGCGCGAAAACACCGTGTCGAAGCCATAGTCGTTGCCCCAGGCCGTCAGCACGGCGGCATTGGCCGGCAGCGCGATGACGTTGTAGGCCTTGCGCTCCTTCAGGAAACGGCCGACCAGTTCGCCGGCAATGTGGATGGCGTCGCTGGCCGAGCCGCCATTGCCGCAGATCAGCAAGGCTTTCCCCGACGAAAGCGCCGATACGACGGCGCTCGCCGCCCGCTCCATCTCGCTGGTCAGGTCGCGCTCGACCGTGGCTGATATGGCAGCCGCCGAGCGGACCAGGTAATCGTTCAAGTCGGACATGAAACCCTCAGTTTGTCGTGCCGCCAGCGCGCAATTTGCCGATTGTGTTGGTGGTGCTCTTGCCGGCGACAAGATCGACCAGCACGACGCGGCCGCCGGCTTTCTGCACCACATCGGCGCCGACCACGGTGTCGACGGTGTAATCGGCGCCCTTGACCAGTATGTCGGGCAGCAGCGCTTCGATCAGCGCCAGCGGCGTATCTTCCTCGAACACCACGACCGCATCGACCGAGGCAAGTGCTGCCAGCACGCAGGCGCGGTCGTGCTGGTCGTTGACCGGCCGCCCTGCCCCCTTCAGACGCCGCACCGAGGCATCGCTATTGAGGCCGAGCACCAGCCGGTCGCACTGGCTGCGCGCTGCGTGCAACAGGCTGACATGGCCGGCATGCAGGATGTCGAAGCAGCCATTGGTGAAGCCGACGCTCAAGCCTTCTTCCTTCCACGCCGCGACCATGCGCGCGGCCGATGCGGCATCGAGGATGGCGTCCTTGTGGGCGGTCGGTCCATGCGAGCGGAACAGCGCGCCGGTGAGTTCCTCGACCGTCAGCCGCGCGGTGCCGCGCTTGCCCACCACGACGCCGCCAGCCGCATTGGCGATCGAGGCCGCCATGACGGTATCGGCGCCTACGGCCAATGCCAGCGCAAAGCTCGCGATCACCGTGTCGCCGGCGCCCGAGACGTCGAACACTTCGCGCGCCTGGGTGGCGATGTGGCGTGCCTCGGTCGGGCCGACCACGCTCATGCCCTTTTCGCTGCGCGTCGCAACGACGAAGTCGAAACTGTGCGCCGAAATC
>NZ_RZQG01000434.1:0-4969 GCF_003998635.1 Mesorhizobium sp. M7D.F.Ca.US.004.03.1.1 | reverse complement strand
CCCTACCCCTTCATCTTCCTTAACCTCGTCCTCTCGATGATCGCCGCCCTGCAGGCGCCGGTGATCATGATGTCGCAGAACCGCCAGGCGGCGCGCGACCGCATCGACGCTGCCCACGACTACGAGGTCAACCTCAAAGCCGAGATCGAGATCATGGCGCTGCATGAAAAGCTGGACGAGCTGCGCCACAGCCAGATCATCGGCATGCGCGACGAGATCGCGCAGATAGCCGAACAACTGAAGCGGATTGACGAACGGCTCACCCCCCAGACCCAACCCTCATGACGCAGGCTATCCATCATTTCATCGAACAGTATGGACTGCTTGCCGTCTTCATCGGCTGCCTCGCGGAGGGTGAAAGTGCCGCAATCCTCGGCGGCTTCTTCGCCCACCAGCAGGTCTTCGTCTTGTGGCACGCCTTCCTTGCGGCTGGCCTCGGCGCCTTCATCGGCGACACTTTCTTCTTCATCCTTGGACGAAGCTTTGCTGACCATCGCTATGTCGTCAGGTTGCGCACGCGGCCCGGCTTCCGCCGCGCCTACCGTCTGCTCAATACCCACCCCAACATTTTCGTGCTGTCGAACCGCTACGTCTACGGCATGCGCTTGGTCGGCGGCATCGCGGCCGGACTTTCCAATATCCCTGCGCCGCGCTTCGTCGTCCTCAACGCCATCTCATCGGCGATCTGGGCGGTGCTGTTCGGCACGATCGGTTATGTCTTTGGACTGGGCGCAGAACACTTCGTCGGCCAGGCTTTGATGCGTCACGAGCGATTGCTCGTCGGGCTAGGCATCGGCCTGACCGTGGCGATCCTTGCCTGGTTCGTCGCGCGTCACACCGCCAAGAAGGAGCGCGCCAAAGAGAGTTGATCTAGGCTGGCCGTCCAGGGACGTCCTAGTCTACGCCGAGCGCCACATCACCCCGATCGAGGATCAGCGGGATGATCAGGTCTTCCTCGTCGGCAAGATGCCGGGTCAGCATGGCGATCAGCCGGCTGTTTTCGTCGGCATAGGCGTCGGCGGCGAAGCGCTGTCTGTCCTCGCTCTCCTGAAGCGTCTTGATGAAGGCATTGGCAGCCTCGGCATTGCGCTCCAGCCCTTCATGGATGATGTGGTGGTCGGCATCGAGTATCTCGAAGCCGCGCTTCAAACGGGGCTCGGCCTTGGCGAAGACCGGGAAATATTGGTAATCCTCGACATTGTGGTGACCGTCGAGATTGCCGAGAAAATGATTGAGGCGAGGCGCGAACCAGCGCGCGAAGTCGGGCGCCGTCAGCCTGCCCTCGCGGTAGTCGCCAATGCCCTTGGTCAGCATGCCGCCAAGTTCGCGGAACATGTCGTGCCGCTGCAGCCACATATTGGCGATGCCGTGGATGTTGGCGTGCCCCTGCCAGTTTTCGCGCGGATATTTTTCGACCAGCCAGCGAAGGTCGTCCGGCAGGCCCTTGCGTTCGAGCAATAGGAAGTTAGCGACTTCAGACATGACGGTTTCCTTTAGTTACCGTCATATAGGAGCCAGCATGCTAGATCGGTAGACCGGTGATCCGCTCGATGATGGCGATGCCCCAGACACCGGCGACGATGAGCACCGAAATCAGCACCGCCAGCGAACCGCAGTCCTTGGCCAGCTGGATGTCGACATTGAACTCGCGGCTGAACGCGTCGCACGCCGCCTCGATGCCGGTGTTCAGCACTTCGACCATGATCAAGAGCAGCACCGCGCCGATCAGCAAGGCATAGCCGCGCCACGAGATCGAAACGAACCAGCCGAGCGGCAAGGCGAGCGCCAGCAGCATCAGCTCCTGCTGGAAAGCCTTTTCGCTGACGGCCAGTTTGCGAAACGCCCGCACCGAATTGAAATAAGCGTCGATCAGCCGCTGCATGCCAAACCCCTTTCCGAATCACCGGCACGGGATAATGCAATGGCTGGCCAGATCAATGGAATAAGGTGACTTGTCCAAGATTCACTCCGCGACCGGGATGGACGGCGTCGACTTTTCAAACTGCGGCAGCCCGTCGCCGATCGAATAATAGTCGCCCTTGTCACCGACAAAGATATGGCATTCTCCCTCGAGACTTGTCGGCCTGTCGAACGATCCCGCCATGACTGAAATGTAGTCCTGGTCTCGCGGCTTCCAGAACAGGACCGACCCGCATGTCTTGCAAAACCCGCGCCTGGCGAAGGCTGACGCTTCGTACCAGGTGATGCTTTCCGTGCCTTCGATCACGATGTCGGCGTTGGCAACATTGGTCGCGGCATAGAAATGTCCGCTCTGCTTGCGGCATTGCGAGCAATGACAATAGACGACGCCGCGCAGCGCTCCGTGCGTTTTGAAGCGAACCGCTCCGCACAGACACGATCCCCGGTGACTATCACTCACGTCGACCCCTCCTTGAAGAAAACTCTGACTGGCATCAGCATCGCCATCAGGATTCCAGCTTTGCGGCGCCCACACGCAAGCAAATGCGACATGTATTGGCGCGGCAAATCCGAAATTCAGTTCCATTTTTAAGAGCGCAATGCGCGAATTTCCGATTCAAAGCCACCAAACTGGCGTCGGTATGGATTGTTATGCCCGAATTGAAGCTTCTACAGCCGCAGGTAGAGAAAGACGTGTCCGTTTTTTTACAAATTAAGGAAACTTTAGCGCCAGCGCATTTATGGTCACGGCAAGCGAAGGTCGTGGGTGGGGACGCATCCTTCGTAAGTTGTTCTGAAGTGCCTGTCGCATTCCCCAGGTCGGCGACACAGGGAACCCGCGAATTCTGCGCCGGGATCCGAGGGGAAGAATCAAAAATGCAGCCGGCAGTTCTCCCGACCGAACGAAGCACCGACATCGCAGCCACCGCTGTTGCCACGATGCGCCAGCTGGGCGTGCTCGGCCTGCCGCGCAACTACGAGATCTTCTACGAGGCCCTGAGCGGCACCAATCGCGAACTCAGCCTCGCCGTCGTTTCGCTGAGCAGCCGGCCGACACAGGATGAACTGGATCAGATCGGACGCACTTTCTTTGCCCACAATCATGGCCCCAGCATTGTCGAGCATGCCAGAGACGTCATTGCCAGGGAGCTCGAGGAAGTCGCTTCGCTGTTGAGGAGCGAGCGCAGCCACATCGAGAAATACGGCAGGATCCTCGATGAGACATCGAGCGGCCTCAGCGGCCGCAGCCTTCTCTCTCAGGATCTTTTGCAGAAGATCGCCAACGCCATGGCGATTGCCACCAATTCGACGATCGATCACGGCCGGCAGGTGGCCTCGACGCTCAGCGACAAGACGGCCGAACTGGAGAGCGTCAAGTCGAAGCTCGAAGAGTACAAGCGGCTGGCCGACACCGATCCCTTGACCCACATCTGGAATCGCCGCGCCTTCGACAAGGAAATCACCAGGATCTACAACAGCAACAAGGGTATCCTGTTCAACGCCTTGGTCCTTGCCGACATCGATCGCTTCAAGGACATCAACGACCGCTACGGCCACCCGGTCGGCGACAAGATCATCCAGATCATCGCCGACATCTTGCAGACCAGCATTCGCGGCGACATGTTCGTCGCCCGCACCGGCGGCGAGGAGTTCGCGCTGATCATCGAGGGCGCCAGCGAGGACGCCACCTATGAGATCGCCGAGCGCATTCGCGCCCTGATCGAGCAGACGCCGTTCACCAGCAGCCAGACCGGCACGAATTACGGCACCGTCACCGTCTCGATGGGCATCTGCATGGCATCCGAGGCCGAGGGGCCGGAGGATCTCTACACCAAGGCCGACCGGGCGCTCTATCGCTCGAAGGTCAGCGGCCGCAACCGCGTCACCAAGCACTCGACGATGGCTGGCCGGGCCGGCAAGAGCTGGCTGCTCTACAAGAAGGACTGAAGCCTTCTATTTTGCCGATCGCGCCGGCACGGGCGTAGGCACAAACTATCGGCTGAAAATGAAAAAGGCGCCAAGTTTCCAAGACGCCTTATTGATCAAATTGAAGTGGCCGGATCAACCGTTGACGGCCTGCTTATGCTGCACCGGGTGGCTCTTCTTCAACAGATCCGAGACCAGGAACGCCAGTTCGATCGCCTGATCGGCGTTGAGGCGCGGATCGCAATGGGTGTGATAGCGATCCTGCAACTCCTCGGCCGTGATGGCGCGCGCGCCCCCGGTGCATTCGGTGACGTTCTTGCCGGTCATCTCGACATGGATGCCGCCCGGATGTGTGCCTTCGGCGCGGTGCACCTCGAAGAAGGTCTGCACCTCCTTTAGGATGCGGTCGAACGGCCGCGTCTTATAGCCTGCGGCCTCGATCGTGTTGCCGTGCATCGGGTCCGACGACCACACCACGGAGCGGCCTTCCTTCTGCACCGCGCGAACTAGCTTCGGCAGGTGGTCGGCGACCTTGTCGGAGCCGAAGCGGGCGATCAGCGTCAGCCGGCCGGGCTCGTTTTCGGGGTTGAGCAGGTCGATAAGCTCCAGCAGCCCGTCCGGCGTCAGCGACGGGCCGCATTTCAGGCCAAGCGGATTCTTGATGCCACGGCAATATTCGACATGCGCATGGTCGGGCTGGCGGGTACGGTCGCCGATCCAGATCATGTGGCCTGAGGTGGCGTACCAGTCACCGGAGGTCGAATCGACGCGGGTCAGCGCCTCCTCGTAGCCGAGCAGCAGCGCCTCATGGCTGGTGTAGAAATCGGTCTCGCGCAGCGCGTAGTTGGTTTCCGAGGTGATGCCGACGGCCTTCATGAAGTCCATCGTCTCGGTGATGCGGTTGGCGAGCGATTCGTACTTCTCGCCCTGCGGACTATCGGACACGAAGCCGAGCATCCAGCGGTGCACATTCTCCAGGCTGGCATACCCGCCCTGCGCGAAGGCGCGCAGCAGGTTGAGCGTTGCCGCCGACTGGCGGTACGCCATTTCCTGGCGGGCAGGATCTGGAATGCGCGACTTGGCGTCGAATTCGATGCCGTTGATGATGTCGCCGCGATAGCTG
>NZ_RZQG01000433.1:0-4970 GCF_003998635.1 Mesorhizobium sp. M7D.F.Ca.US.004.03.1.1 | reverse complement strand
GCTTCCAATGATTGCCGGGTTCGTCCGGGGCGAACATCGGCACGAACATCGTTGCCGGATCGCCAACCCCTATGCCGGTGTTCGCCGAGCCGCCGGACGGCGCGGCATCGTTGACATTGTAGGGATAGGGCCGGGCCTCGACGCAACCCTGCCAACTGGCGAATGGGCCGTAGGAATCGATGTAGTCATATTCGTCGTGGTTTCGTTTGCAGGTGTTGTTCGAGTTGTATTCGTCGCAAACCACACGCTTGCTGTTGGTGACACGCTCATGGTTGGTGACGACCTTCATATCGCGGTAGAGCGAGAACCGGGTCAGCATCTGGCCCTCGTCGGCACCCCATCCCGAACCGCGCTTGTACCAGATGCCATTGGTCTGCTGGGCGTATTTGGTGGCCGTGTTCAGCGTCGACCAGTCGAAATTCTCGTTCGATACCGGCGACAGGCCTTCGGTATCCATCCAGGACGCATTGCCGTTGCCGGGACCGACATTGACCGATGCGGCAAACGGCACGAGGCCGAACTGCACCGGCCTGTCGACCTGCTTGATCATCGCCGCCTGCAGGGCCAGCGTGTCGACCAGCTGTTTGGCCGCGGTCTTGAGAAGGTCGATGCGCTTTTGCCCAGAGCCCGTTCCGGTCTTGGTCATCGATCCGGAATTGTCGAGCACCAGGGCAACTTCCAGGGTATTCTTAAGCCGCACTTCCGAAGTGACGTTGAAGCTGATCTTCTGGTTTGCGTCAGTTTCGGATTTGCCGACGAGTTGGCCGAAGACAGGATAGAAATAGGGCTTGTAGTCAAGCCGCGCGCTCATCTTGAGCAGACCCCCGCCGACGGTATTGCTTGGCAAGGTGACGCTGAGCGTCGTGTTGGCGGGATCTACCTTGTTGAGGTTGGCATTGAAGAAGTCGAGCGCATAGGCTCTCAACTGGTCGTCGGTAGCACCTTCCGTCAGCCGGCGCGCCGTGGCGAAGTTGGCGGCATCGAGCGCATTCAACACCGTCTGTTTTTCACGACTCATCTCGGTGAAATCGACCGCGATCGCCAGGCTGCCCATCAGCGGAACCATCGCAACGACCGTCATAAGAGCATAGTTGCCGCGTTTGTCGCGGCAGAACTGACGCCAAAGTTCATGCATGTCTTGCAGCGGCCCCCGCCGACGGATTCTCGGTCGACGCCAGCTTTCCCACAAAACGCTGAAGGCCGTGTTTGGGAAATCGCTCGATTGCAGGGTCGGCACTTCACCAACCGCTAACCAATGGGCACCCTCGCTGACGCCGCGCAGATGCCCGGCGAAAGCTGGTGACAGGCCGGAGCGGTTCGGCTAATCCGAACCGGCTGCGGCGAACCGTCGGTCGCGGCGGTCGCAATGATCATGACTGAAGGAAACGGCATGGCGGATTCGCCTGAAATCATCGGCTCGCTCGAAGACGTGTCGAAAGCCTATTCGGCAATCCTGTGCGATGTCTGGGGCGTGGTCCACAATGGCGAGAGGCATTTCCCTGTGGCGGCCTCGGCACTGGCAAGGGCTCGAGAGGCGGAAATCCCCGTCGTCCTGATCACCAATTCGCCGCGCCGAAGTGCCGATGTCGTGGCGCAGATGAACGCGATCGGTGTTCCACCGTCAGCCTACGACCGGGTGGTCACCTCAGGCGACGTGACCCGGGATCTGATCGCCGAAGGTCCGCGCAAGATTTTCCATATCGGCGCCGACCGCGATTTCACGCTCTATGACGGTCTCGACGTCGAGCTTGTCGAGGAGTTCGAGGCGTCCGGCGTCGTCTGCACCGGCCTGTTCGATGACGAGGTCGAGAAGCCCGAGGATTATACCGAGCTTCTGCGGCGGCTGCGCGCCAGGAACCTGCCTTTCATTTGCGCAAATCCCGACATTGTGGTCGAGCGTGGCGAACGCATCATCTGGTGTGCCGGCGCATTGGCACGCGATTATGCCCAGCTCGGTGGCCGCACATTGATCGCCGGAAAACCTTACGCGCCGATCTATAACCTCGCGATGAAGGAGGTTTCGGAGATTCTTGGCCGACCGATCGAGCGCGGCCAGGTGCTGGCCATCGGCGACGGCGTGATGACCGATGTGAAGGGCGCCGCCGACAATGGCTTCGATGTCCTCTATGTCTCCGGCGGTATCCATGCCCGCGACTATGGCGATGCACTGCAACCGGATCCGGCAAGATTGGCGACCTTCCTGGAAAAGCATGGGTATCGTCCGGTGGCCGTCATTCCCAGACTGCGGTAGGTGACGATGGCAGCCTTCCAGCGCATTCTGGCGACCGCACCGCTGTCCGCAGACCTGCGCGGCGGCGTGGTGGCGATCGGCAATTTCGATGGTGTCCATCGCGGCCATCAGGCGGTGCTCGAGCGGGCCTCGACTGAAGCCCGGCGGCGCGGAGTGCCGGCCCTGGTGCTGACATTCGAACCGCATCCGCGCAAGATCTTCCGGCCTGATATCCCGTTGTTCGTGCTGACGCCGCCGCCGATGAAGGCGCGGCTCCTGTCGCTGCTGGGCTTTGCCGCGCTCGTCGAGCAGCCGTTCACGCGCGACTTCGCCTCGCTGTCGGCGGAAGCATTCGTGACGGATGTGCTGGAAAGGAATCTTGGCATTACCCATGCCGTGACCGGGTTCGATTTCCATTTCGGCAAGGATCGTCAAGGCGGCCCGGCCTACCTGATGGCGGCCGGCGAGCGTCACGGCTTCGGCGTCACGCTCGTCGACGCTTTCCGTGACGAGGGTGCCGAGGTTGTCTCGTCCAGCCGCATCCGCGGGTTGCTGAGCGAGGGCGAGGTGGCCGAGGCGGCCGGACTGCTCGGCTATCGCTTCACCGTCGAAAGCGAAGTGGTCGGCGGACAGCAGCTCGGCCGCACGCTTGGCTTTCCAACCGCGAATATGAGGCTGTCGGCCGAAGCCGCACTCAAGGAGGGCATCTATGCCGTCCGCTTTCGCCGCGCCGACGGCACGCTTCACGACGGTGTCGCCAGCTTTGGCCGTCGCCCGACCGTTGACGACAATGGTGCGCCGCTGCTGGAAACCTTCGTCTTTGATTTCTCCGGTGACCTCTATGGCGAGGTCTGCCAGGTTTCCTTCTTCGGTTTCCTGCGCCCGGAGGTGAAGTTCGAAGGGCTCGATGCGCTGGTCGCGCAGATGAAGCGCGATGAAGCCGAGGCACGCGCGCTGCTTGCCGGCGTCAAGCCGCTCTCGGACCTGGATCGCGCCATCGCCTTCTGACGGAATCGCCGAAACTGCGGCGAACTGTGAAGAAGTTCATCGAAGGTGGCCGCCAAAACGCCCAACACTCCTCGATGAAAATCGACCTGTCTGTCTGGAGCGTGGTGCTGGTTTGCGCCGGTCTGTTTATCCTCTGCGATGGGCTGAGCGCGCATTGGGGCAAGACCGGCAACGGCCGCAGCCTGGCATACGTCATGCTGCTGTCGCCGCTCTCCTACTCAGTATTCGCTTTTATCAACACAAAGCTGAACCTCGCCGTGACCGGGGCGCTGGTCAACACCATCGTCGTGGCCGGCGCCGTGCTGGTCGGCACCCTTGTCTTCGGCGAAGAACTGTCCTCGACGCAATATCTTGGAATTGCGCTGGCGCTGGTTTCGGTGACGCTGCTCAATCTGACGTGACTATTTCTTCAGCGCGAGGCCGACGGCGATGAAGGTCCAGCCCTGGAAGATCAGGTCGATCGCCAGGAAGAGACCCAGCACCCACAGGCTGTTGACCGGCCAGCCCATGGCGATGATCAGGCCGGCAAGCGCGCTGATGACACCGGCCGCGACGACCCAGCCCCAGCCGCGTTCCGGCCGGTGGCTGTAGCCGACCCAGGCCCGGAGCACCCCTGACGCGACCAGGGCGATCGCCAGCAGGAACGTCAGGACCGCTGAAGCAAGCAGCGGATTGTCGAAAGCGAAGAAGCCGGCAACGGCGTAGAGCAGTCCGCTGAGCAGCCAGTAGAAGAAGCGGCTCCAGGTCTTGACGCCGAACGCATGCACGATCTCGATGACACCGGCCATCAGCATCAGCCATCCCACGACATAGACAGAAGCCACCGTGGCGATGAACAGATTGGCGAAGGCAATGCCGCCGAAGATGAGCAGCAGCACGCCGAGCGCGACAAACCATCCCCATTTTGTCCGTGTCTGTTCGATCGCGATTTTCAAGGCGTCGCCGTGCAGGGTCATTGTCGCGGTCTCCATCAAGGGCTACGGGATACTGCCGGATGGAAGTTAGTCCCGGCGCCGGCCAACGTCCAGTCGATGACCAGCAGCGGGATCGCGGCAAACCGTGAGCGGATGTCTCCGGGTTAAATCAAATTTTACCAAACGGCCGTCAAAGCTGTCATCGGTAACCGTGTGTGTTGTGTTAGTGGAGTGGCCATGAGTCCGGTCGGAAGAATCTCTCTGGTGTTGGCCGCTGTGGTGCTGAGCGGCGCGGGTACTGCCAATGCGGGCGAGGGCAGTTGGCTGTCCGGCGATTGGTATCTGACCGTTGGTGCCACCGGCATGGTGGCGCCGAATTTCGAGGGCGGCAAGGAGTACCTGCTCAGCGCCTCGCCGATCATTTCGTTGGGCAAGGCCGGACCGGCGGCACGCTTCACTTCGCGCAACGACAACATCTCGCTGGCGCTGGTCGACGATGGCGGTGTCCGCGCTGGCCTGACCGGCAAGTTCCTGTTTTCCCGTGACGATGACAACGCCGATGAGCTGAAGGGTCTCGATCCGGTGCGCTGGGGCGGCGAGGTCGGCGGCTTCTTCGAATTCTATCCGACCGATTGGCTGCGCGCGCGCGCCGAGCTGCGCCACGGCATTCGCGCTCATAACGGCTTTGTCGCCGACATCGCTGCCGACGCCTTCTACGACGTGACGCCAACCGTGCGGATTTCGGGTGGACCGCGTGTTTCATTTGCCTCGGGCAACTATTTCGACGCCTATTATGGCGTCAATGCGCAGGAAGCCGT
>NZ_RZQG01000432.1:0-4975 GCF_003998635.1 Mesorhizobium sp. M7D.F.Ca.US.004.03.1.1 | reverse complement strand
CAAGGGGAGAAGGCAAGGTGGTGCCGCTTCAGCTCGCCAGCCGGCTCACCATCTCGTGCTGGGCATAGGCACGGCCGAAGCGGTTGGCGAGGAAGGTGTCGAGCGCGATCTCTTCCTGCTTGATGAAACCCGTCGCCGGCAGGCTGCCGTCGGCCAGCATGTCGAGCACGGCGCAGATGCCGGAGGCCGTGGTGATCTGGATGGCGCTGCGCACCTGATTGCCGACGCGCTGGGAGTAGACCTTGTTGGCGTAGGTCTCCTGTAGCAGGCGGCCGTTCTTGCGACCGGAGACGGTGACGAAGACGATGACCACGTCCTGCAGCGTCGCCGGCAGGGCGCTCTCGAAAATGTCCTTCAGCACGTCGCGGCGATGGCGCAGGCCGAGATCGTTGAGCAGCGCCTTCATGATCGCGGCGTGGCCGGGATAGCGGATGGTGCGGTAGTTCAGCGTGCGCACCTTGCCCTTCAGTGTCTCAGCCAGTGTGCCGAGGCCACCAGAGGTGTTGAAGGCCTCGTAGGTGACGCCGTCGAGCGAGAATTCCTCGCGCTCCTCCAGCGGCGGCACTTCGACCAGCTCGCCCTCGACGATCGCCTCGCACGGTTCGCAATATTCGTTGATGACGCCGTCGGTGCTCCAGGTCAGGTTGTAGTTCAGCGCATTGGACGGATATTGTGGCAGGGCGCCTACGCGCATGCGCACGCTCTCCAGCGAATCGAAGCGGCTGGCGAGATCGTTGGCGACGATCGAGATGAAGCCCGGCGCCAGGCCGCATTGCGGAATGAAGGCACTCTTGCCCGAACGCGCCAGCTCCTTGACCCGGCGTGTCGAGACGACGTCCTCGGTCAGGTCGAGATAATGCACGCCGGCACTGGCCGCCGCCTCGGCGATGCGGGTGGTCAGGTGGAAGGGGGCGGCGCTGAGCACCGCGAACTTGCCGGCGAGCGCGGCTTCCAGGGTGCCGGCGGCTTCGATGTCGAGCTCCAGCGCCGCAACCGTGGCCGGCAGTTCGGCAGCAATGAGCTGTGCCGCCGAGCGGTCGACGAGCGTGACCTGGTAATCCCCGGTGGCGGCAAGCATCTCGGCAATGGTCGAGCCGATCTTGCCGGCGCCGACAACAACAATTTTCTTCATGACCGATCCCTCACTGATTGTGAGGCACAGATTCGCAGCTTGCCCGTCGAAAGGAAGCGTGGAATTGTTCGAAACGAAACTCTGATTGGACATTCTGCCGACAGGAATCGTCAAAATGCTCAGTGAAGCCGAACAGGCCCTGCTTTCCCTGCTGCGCGAAAATGCGCGCGCCTCGACCGCCGAGCTCGCGCGGCGGCTTGGCGTTTCCCGCACGACGGTGCAGAGCCGCATCGAGCGGCTGGAACTGCGCGGCATCATCACCGGCTATGGTGTGCGGCTGGCGCCGGACTATGAGCAGGGGCTGGTGCGAGCGCATGTGCTGCTCACCGTGACGCCTAAGCTCGCCGACAAGGTGGTGCGCGGCCTGCGCGCCCTGGCGCCGGTTAGGACGCTGCATTCGGTCAGCGGCAATTTCGACATGATCGTCATTATCGACGCGCCGTCGATCCGCGATCTCGATATGCTGCTCGACCAGATCGGCGCCATGGACGGGGTCGAACGGACTTTGTCATCGATCATCCTGTCGACGCGTATAGACCGCTAGGCGGGGCTTCTGAGGACTTGGACTGCACCAGGCGTTTCGCCGGCTAATCCATCGCTGTGGGAAAACTGACCGATACCGCAAGTCCAGGTCGGCAATCCTCGAGCATAATCGAGGCGCCATGCAGATCGGCGATGGCCCTGACAAGGCTGAGGCCGAGGCCGCTGCCCGGCGTCGACCGGCTGTGGTCCAGCCGGTAAAGCCGCTGGAACACTTTCTCACGCTCTTCTGCCAGAATGCCGGGACCGTTGTCGGCGACGCTGGCCACAACGCGCTCGCCCTGGCGCGTCACCGACAGTTTGATGGATGTGCCTGATGGACAATGGCGCAGTGCGTTCTCGACCAGATTGGCGAACATCTGCGTCAGCAGCTCCCTGTCGCCGTGGATACGCTCCGCCGTCTCGCACAGCTGCACTGACGACAGCGATTTTCCGTCGTCCTCGGCAACGTCGGCATAGATCTCGGCGATGGTTTGCAGAACCTCGCCCAGATCGACATCGGTGAATCGCGCCCGGCGGGCGCCGGCCTCGATCTGCGCGATGCGCAGCAGCGCATCGAAGGTCTCGTTGATCTGCAGGCTCTCGGCATGCGCCTCCGCCAGTTCGCCGGCGACCTTCTGACCCGACAGGTTCTTTTCCGACGCGGTGTCGAGGATCATCTGCAATCGGTTGAGCGGCGTCTTCAGGTCGTGCGCGATGTTGGCGCTGACCTGTTTCATGCCCTCGACCAGCGCCGACAGGCGGTCGAGCGCGGCATTGACCTGGTTGGAGACGATGTCGATATCGTCGCCCTTGCCGGTCAGCGGAATGCGGGTATCCAGCCGTCCATGCGAGACATCCACCATGGTGGCGGCGATGCCGTCGAGACGGCGCTGGACGCGCGAGGCCAGCAGGGCGCCGCCGGCGACCGCCAGCCCGGTGATGATCAGCGTCCCCCAGCCGAAGCTCATCAGCACCACCTCTTCCAGCTCCTCCGTCTCGGAAAGGCTGAAGGCGACGGTCAGGGTGTTGCCGCCGATCGAGCCGGAATAGGCGCGGTATTCGGCCCCCGGCGGCACGCCGGGCAATACGGCGTCGAACATCGAAAAGCCGTCGGGAAGCTCTGCCGCGGTGAAATTGCCGGCCAGATGGTTTCCGGCCGCGTCGGTCAGCGAAAACAGCTGTTCCTTCTTGAGGCTGCGCATGGAGTGGCTGCCGACAGTCTCCACCAGCTCCTTGAGATCGTTGTCGGCATAGGTCGCGGCAACGACCGCGTAGGTTTCCTTGATGGTGTCGTCGAGCCGCTCGGCAAGATCGGCACTCATCATCTGGTAGACGATGGCGCCCGACAAGACGAAGGCCAGCACGAACAGGAAGGCGAAGGTCAAGGCAAGTCGGAACGGCGTGCTGCGCAGCAGGCGGGACCATGTTCCGGTCATGGCGCCGCGTGCAGGCTGTAGCCGGTGTTGCGGACCGTGTGGATGAGCTGGGTTTCGAATGGCTTGTCGATCTTGGCCCGCAGCCGGCTGATATGGGTTTCGACGACGCTAGTCCTGGGATCGAAATGAAAATCCCAGACGCGCTCCAGAAGCATGGTGCGGGTGATGACGCGGCCCTCGCCGCGCATCAGCACTTCCAGCAGGCTGAACTCCCTGGGCTGCAGGTCGATCGGCTGGCCCTGCCTGATAACGCGCCGCATGATCAGGTCCATTTCGAGGTCGGCAACCCGCAGAACGGTTTTCTGCTCCTGCGCGGCCGGCCGTCGGCCGAGCGCGTTGATGCGGGCGAGAAGCTCGGAAAAGGCGAAGGGCTTGACCAGATAGTCGTCGCCGCCCGCCTCGAGCCCTTCGACGCGGTCGTCGATGCCGCCGACCGAGGTGAGAAAGATGGCCGGCGTCCGTACGCCGGCGGCGCGGATCGCCTTGACCATCGACAGGCCGTCGAGGCCCGGGATCATACGATCGGCGACGATCACGTCATAGCTGCCGCTGGTTGCCGCGAAAAGTGCGTCATGTCCGTTGCGAAGCAAGTCGCAGACATGGCCGGCCTCGGTCAGTCCCTTGACGATGTAGTCGGCGGTCCTGTGGTCGTCCTCGACGAGAAGAAGTCGCATGAAAGGTCCGGTCCGTTGCCGAGATCTGGGGCAGGGTAGCACCGGCATGGGTCCGTTCCTAGGATGGCAGGCATTCAGGCCGCTTCCCTGACGAAGCCAAGGTTTCAATCCGACTCCAGCAGGATTTCGTCGGCATCGTCGGCGGTTTTCTTCAGGGTCATGTAGAGAACAAGGGCAATGATGCAGCCGAGGAAGATCAGGCTGGTGAAGGTCGTGCCGAAGCCGAGGCCGCCATATTCGACCGGCTGCGACAGCAGGTCACCGAAGGAGGCGCCAAGCGGGCGGGTCAGGATGTAGGCAAGCCAGAAGGCCAGGATGGCGTCCAGGTGGAGTAGATAATAGGCGAGCGCGATCAGCGCGATCACCCCGCCGAACAGCAGGCCTGACGTGAGGTAGCCCATGTCGAAGGTCTCGGCGACGAGGTCGCCGGCGGCGGTGCCGAGCGAGAAGGTGAAGAGGATCGCCAGCCAGTAGAAGGTCTCGCGTCGGGTGGTGAAGATGGTGTGGATCGACAGAGTCCTTTCGCTGGCGTACCAGACGGCGAATGTTGCGGCGAGCACGACCGAGAAAGCGATGGTCGTCGTCTGCAGGCGCACGCCGAAATTGTCGACGAGATTGTCCGTCACCAGTGTACCAACGACGCTGATCAGCACCACCGCCAGCCAGTAGGCCCATGGCACGTAGCGTTTCTGCGCGAACTGCAAGACAAGCGCTACGATCAGCACGCCCGACATGATCAGCGATGTAACGGTCAGCCCAAGTCCCAGGTTGACGGCGAGATAGTCGGCCGCCGTCTCGCCCATGGTCACCGCCATCAGCTTGATCAGCCAGAAATCGATCGTGACATCCGGAACCCTGTTGTGGCCTGGTCCGGCTGGGGGTTGCGTGTTGTGCGAGAGCATGGCTGATATCCTGAGGCTGGTTCGCGGAATTACTTGCCCATGACCTTCATGGCCTGAGCGAAGAAGTCGTCGGCGCGTTTGTCGTCGTCCGCATTGCAGCGCTCGATGCCCTTGGTCTCCAGCTCCGAGACCTTCGCCTTGTCGGCGGCGCTGAGCGTGGCCGTTGCCTCGGCCGCGCGAAGGGCTTTCAACGTCTCCTCGCAGGGCGCGGTGGCGGCAAAGACGGTGCAAATCGCGCCGGAGATGGCGAGGGTGCCGACCGCGATGGCAAGCGCAAATCTTCTCATGAAACCATTCCTTGTTTGATGC
>NZ_RZQG01000431.1:0-4982 GCF_003998635.1 Mesorhizobium sp. M7D.F.Ca.US.004.03.1.1 | reverse complement strand
GTCGTGATCGATCTCGGAGATGCCGCCTTCCTGGCTGCGCACGGCGCTGGCGAAATACCGGAAATGATCGATGGCCAGCGGCAGATCGGCGGCGGTCGTCTCGCGGATCGGCTTGCCATTGTCCCAGGTCTCGGCGAGGGCCAGCAGATCGAGATTGTCCTCCATGCGGTCGGCGATGCGGTTGAGGATCAGCGCGCGGGCGGCGGCGCTTGTCCTGCCCCAGGCATCCTTGGCCCTATGCGCGGCGTCGAGCGCTGCCTCGATGTCCCTGGCGTCGGACCGAGCGACCTCGCCCAGCGGCCGGCCGTTCACCGGCGAGATGTTCTCGAAATACTTTCCGGACAGCGGTGCCACCCATTTGCCGCCGATAAAATTGTCATAGCGCTTGGCGAAGGGAACCTTGGCCGTGCGGGAAAATTCCACCTTGTTCATTGTCTTCCTCCCAATATGCAGCGCCACGGGATGTGACGTGTCACTGGGAAGAGTTGCGGATGGGCTCGGACTTGTCAGCCCATGCCCAGCATTCGACCGGTGCCGAGTGTCGCAGATCTGCGACAGCTCTGCCCCTCAAAGCTCAGTGCGGGCGGCGGATGCCGAAGCGGGCGAGCTTGCGATGCAAGGTGGCGCGTGAAATTCCAAGATTGTTGGCGGCGGCCGAAACATTGCCTTCGGCGCGCGCGATGGCGCGCTGCACCACGCCGCGCTCTGCTTCGCCCAGGTCTTCAGCGGCCCCGGCCGAGCCGCCAACAATGTCGGCGGCTGGCAACCCCTTGGCCAAGGTCTGTTGGGTGATGCCGAGAGCCAGGCGCGCCGAGCGCGTCGCGCCCACCACCAGATCGTCGGCATCAACAGCAATCAGCGCGCCGGCGCTGCGCTCGGCGACCGGCGCCAGCAAGATGCGTGCATTGGAAAACGCCAGGCGGAAATTCTCGGCCTCGATGCGGCGCGCGGCATCGCCAACCGCAATGGCGATCAGGTTGACAAAGCCTTCGGTCAGGTCCGACCGGCATGACGAGACATCGAGTGCCGCCGCCAGATTGCCTTCATGATCGAAGATCGGCGCGGTGGTGCAACTGAGCAGTGTGTTGCGCGCGAAGAAATGCTGGTCGCGATGAATGGTGAGGGCGCGCTGATCGGCAAGGCATGTGCCGATGCCGTTGGTGCCTTCGGAGTCCTCACTCCAGACGGTGCCCGTCCACAGGCCCCACTCGTCGAACGTGTCGTCGTCGGCAACAGCGCCGCGGCGGTCGACCGGGATGCCTTCACTGTCGGCAAGCAGCACGCAGCAACCAACCCCGCCGACAGCCATGTATAGCCGGTCAAGGCTGGCATCGGCGGCACGGCGCAACGGTTCCATACGCTGCCTGGCTTGCCTCAGTTCGCCTTCGGTCAAGCGTCGTGGCGCCTGTCGCTCGGCTGGATCCAGACCGTGCAATGTGAGCGAACGCCGCCAAGAGGCAACCAACGCCGAGCGCGCCGCATCGTTGCTGGCGATTGAGGCCTGGATAAAATCCGAATGATGACCAGTCGGCTGCCGTCCGTTCACCTTATCCTCCCAAGGCGACTGTCGCTTCCAACTCAACAGCAGCGTTATATCCTCCCAGATATATCCGCTGCATCAAGTTGTAGAGGAACGAGGCTCGCCGGCGCTATAAGACGATGGTGTAATAACAGCCGCGCAGAGTGACTGGGAGCCCTGCCCAAACGCTGTCGTCACCACTCAGGTGTTGTCCAGCCTGGGTACTTCTTCCTGAGGTCGGCGTAGAGGGCATCTATTTCCGTTTTGCTGACCGGGCGCACCTGTTCGTAGAGGTAGCCCATGACGTCGCCGGACAACTGATAAGCCGCGACGCGCCTATAGGCTGCGCCGATGCCTTTGCCTTCGACAATATATTGGTCCGGTATCGTGACACAGAGCTGCGCGCCCGACTGCAAATGGGTGACGGGCGGGTCGGTTACGACGATATATTTGGATTTCAGCACTCCCGGCCTGAATTGATCGCGACTATCGACCTGACAGGTCCACTCGATACGGGGGTAAAGATCTTTATCCATTTCATACAACAACGAGTCGCTCATGACCGAGCCGGAGGCAAATACCGAAAAACGGTCCTCGGGTCGCATTCTTCCAATAAGATCATCGATGAGGCGTCTGTATTCAGAGAGATTGTCGAGGTGAAGAGGGAGCGTGGCTTCTCTGGCAAAGACGTCGCTGATCGGCGATAGCATCTGGCGGCCAAGCGGAAAAAAGGTGCCAAAAAAAGCAAGTCCAGTGGCTACCGATATCGCGGCAGTCGACCATCGCGATCTCAGCGCCGGCATCGAAACGATCGCAACGATTGCCTGGGCATAGGCAGGAAAGAGCCAAAGAAACATCGGCATTGAATGATGACGGTCCGGATCCTGCATCCGGGTGAAGAGGAAAAAGGTGAGAGCCGAGGCAACGGCACAGAACAGGGAAAATCTGTTTCGGCGTATGACGGAGATGTAAAGGCCAACTACGATCAACAGCCAGTTCACATAGCTGAGCCGGGATCCTATCTGGTCAATCTGCGAAACGAAGCTCGTCTTGTATCCGCTGTAAAGGTCGCCATAGCTGGTTCCCAGGATCTTGAGGATCAAGGGTTGCTGGAAGGTCAATGCGGCTCCGACGACAACGAGAACCGCACACAAACCTCCGACGGCGGCATTCCGGAGTGCCGGAAAGTCCCGGTCTTTTGCGACCTGCAGAAGACAGAACAAGGCTGCGGAAATTCCGACCCCGACGACAGGATAGGCATACCAGCGGCGCAGCACGAACGCCAACCACAGACATATGCCGACGCGTACTCCGCTGATCACCGGTTCATGGGTCAGGAACCTCGATTTCCAAAGAAAATAGGTTGCCGCGGAGAGCGCGAGGCAGCCGGCAACATCAGGCAATCCACGAAGCGTCGCCGCCCAGAACGGCGTGTAGAGAAAGGCCGCAATCCATACCGCGAGCCAGCTTCGGGATGAAGATGTCTCGGTCGCCGCCTCCAGATAGCTCATTCTGCCGATGAAAAGGGCGGTCGGGACCAGGTAAATAGCGACTATTCCGGCGATGTATGAAAACCTCGAATCGCCAAAGACGATGTGAAACGGCATCAGCGGCACCAGGATTGCCGCACTGTAGTCATCCGTTGCGATTGAGGCTCTCAAGTGGCTGAGCCACTCGAGAGGACTCTGGACCAAGAGCGTGCCTTGCCGATTGAACGTGTCGAAATAGGCAGCGAAGTCCCAATAATAGACAGGCTCTTCAAGGCTTACGTAAATGACTGCAAGAGCAACTCCCACCAAGACGGTGCATAGATACGTTCCTGTCCAAAATCCGAGAGATTTATTCTTCGTCACTTGCGGCCGCCAGAAGGAGAAGAAGTAGGACTGTCAAAGCCAACCCAAGACACCGTTTATGCAGCCAGGAGCCGTTCCGGCGCATGAGCGGCAGACAAGGATGGCCAAGTCTCATACATTCAGAGCACCCAAATGCTGCCGGCAGAACCGACTGCTCTGAGTTTAAAGCTCAGGTCGTCCCGGCTTTCTTCGGCTTGGTCGAACCGATCATCTTCCAGTTCTTGTAGAACATGGAATTGATGCGCTCGACGCTTACCGAGACGATTGCGAGCATGCCCGCGATCAGCCCCGGAACCGGGGACGGACGGATGATGTCCATGAACACGCAGTAACGACGGCCGTCATACTCGTTGACCGAGCGATGCAGCAGCGTGTCGTCGAAGATGAACAGCGGATTGTCGTACCAGTAGTTCTTGACGTTGCCGCACTCGACGAAAATCTCCGATTTCACCGGGATCAGATTGTAGAGAATGCGCAGGCTCAGCCGCAGCGGACCGAAGTGCCAGGACGTTGATTCGCGCTTGCTGAACACGGAAACGGCGATGGTCTTGATGTATTTGAAATCCTTGTTGAACTCGGCAACGTTGTCGATCTTGTGCTTACCGTACCACTGGTAGACATACATGCCGCGCCGGCCGGTGCCGAAATTGGCGTCGATGTCGGCGATGATCTCGTCCTTGCGCGCCTTGAAGATGTCCAGGACCTCATTGACCTCGCGCTGATAGTCGGCGGGAAACTGCTCCAGCTTCCAGACGCCAGGATTTCTGTAACACAGCAAGTCGACCAGCAGGTTGAAAGGCGAAAGCAGCCAGGTGAACAGGCCGTTGCCTAGGAAATAACCGCTGAACAGTGACAAATCCTTCCTGTCGTTGCGCAGCACGTCGATCAGGCCGCAAACGATGAAGATCGTCGTCAGGATGGGGATGAAATAGAAGCCAAGGGCAAGAAGCGGGATGGCAATGGCGAATTTGCGAAGGGATTTGCGAAGGTTTTTTGTCATTTTTCCACGCGCGAAGCGCGATCCTGTTGCGAATGAGGTGCCCAAATCACGGCAACGACCACCGCCCGGCCGTGCGCCTTGATAAGGTTTTTTGGGTCACCACACAACGGCCGCGGTATCGCGGCCGGCTGGCTGCCTGATGAAGCCTGCCGGTATCAGGTCAATGCACCGCCGGCAGGCCAAGCTCGTCCCATTTTTCCCTGGGAACCAAATCGCCAACCAGGAATTCGAAGCCGACGACGCTTTCACCGTCCCCAGCCAGTTGGCATCTGAACTTCAGACCATACCAGTTTCTGCGACTGCGGAAAGCCGCACCATTCGCGGCGATCGTGGTTCCAGTGATTTTTTCCTCCGCCGTTGCGTAAGGCACCACCCGCTCCGGCTGATAATCCGTGCGCCATCGGCGGATCTGATCCATGGCTTCGAGATTGCACAACTGCACCATGCGCTCGTCGGACGCGAAGGTGGCGAGATCGGCGCGCGCCTGCCGGCTGCGCGGATCGGCCAGCGTCTTGGCCGACAGCATTTCGGTCGGCCGGATCATGGCCGGCGCGGTGGGCGGTTGGGGTATGGGCGGGCTCGCAGCGGGCGGCGGCACCGCTGCCCGCAC
>NZ_RZQG01000430.1:0-4993 GCF_003998635.1 Mesorhizobium sp. M7D.F.Ca.US.004.03.1.1 | reverse complement strand
GTACAATCTGTTCGACATCGACGGTGAAAAGGGAAATTGGCGAATCCGACTGACACGGCGTGGCCTGACCGGGCCGTCCATACCGCCATCCGATCTGCAGACGCTGGAGCTTGGCGCCGAGGCCGCTATGGCCGCAAGTTGACAACCATGGCCACAATGCGGTCCCAGAACAGGACGACCGACACCACAAGGCCGACCAGTGCGCCGGCAGCGACCAGGCCAAGCCCGGACAGAAAGGCCGACCAGCGCTTGCTGCGCGTCGTCGCACGCAGTGGTGGTTCGGCTTCCGGGACATTGGCGCGTTTCATGCCGGCGATAGCCGGTTCGACCCCGCCTTCCATCATCCTCTGACGCTCGACGATGCGCTCGGCGACATAGCGCGTCACGGAATCGGCAACCGGCTTCATCTCGGTGGATTCGGCAAGCACCACCCGGCCGATGCGGGTGTCCTTGAGGAAGCGATAGGTGCGGCGGTCGCGTCCCATGGCGACATGGCTGACGGCGTCGATCCACAGGCGCGGCTGCAAGCCGGACGAGACGACAAAGTCGAAATTGTCCATGTCGGCGGGAACATCGGCAAAAACCGGCGCCAGCTCGGCGGCAAGCAGATCGAGGCGCATGCGATGCGCCTCGCGCATATCGACGACGACGTCGTCGCGGTCGGCGAAGGCATTTTTCACATCACGGATGGCATCGGACAGTTTCTTCGACTGGTCGATGGTCTTCTCGCCTGCTTCCTTCATCGGCGTTTGCCTCGCGGGTTTGGTTAACATGGGGTTAACACAGCCGCCGGCAAAATGCACTGGCGAGATCGATGGGATCGAGGCTCAGGAAAATGTTGTGCGCGAAAAGGTCAGCTGGCCGCGGCGGCAAATTTCTGGCGATGTGGCCTGGCGCGGCGGCTGGTGTTGCGGCGAATGATCTCGGCAACGAGCTCGGGCGCTTCCTCGGTCAGCATATGGCCGGCCTCCAGCACATGGTGCACGTGAAAATGTGCCGGCAGATCATCCGCCTGGGTAAAGGGCAGCACCGCGTCGTCGGTTCCCCACACCACCATCACCGGCATGTTCAGGCTGTCGAGACGATCATGCGGGATGACGCCTTGCCGATCGTCCATGGTCATGGCGACTGCGATCTCGACGAGTTTTTCCAGTTGGCCGGGTCGCCGGCGCATTTCCCAGAGAGCGTCCACGGTGCGATCGAAGGGCCGGGTCCCTGGCCCCGACATAGCGACGAGGCAGGCCCTGATCTCGGACCGATCGGCTGCGCCAGCATAGCGACGCAACAGTGGTCCGTTGATCTCGGGGCCAAGGCCGCCCGGCGCCAGAAGCGTCAGCGAGGCTATTCTTTCGGGCGCAGCCAACGCCATCAGCGCCGCCACCGCACCGCCCATCGAATGACCCACGAGATGAACGCGCTTCAGGCGGCGCTCCGAGAGATCGGCGAGCACGGCCCTTGCCGCCACCTTGGCCGGACCGGCGGCGGGAAAATCGAGCGACAACCCATGCCCCGGCAGATCATAGGCCAGCGTGTGCGTGGAAGGCGCCAGGGCGGAAATCACCTCGCGCCAGACATCGTGGCAGCCGCCGAAACCATGCAGCAGGACAATGGCCTTCGAGCCAACACCCTGTTCGGCGGCAAAAAGCGATGCGGTCATGAAAGCTGATTTTTGCTGTTGTCAGGATGCGGAACACCAATTGTGGCTGGATTGCTCCTAGTCCACAGCGATGGCCAGTAAAATTTTCGCGATTTGTACGGTTGCGGACAGAACTCGGCGCTGACCGGCATCATGCGAAAGAGCGCGGGAAATCCATCGAACGCGGCGCGCTCGATCCGGACGTCGATTGGTGTCAGCTTGGGTTGCCGAGCCCGGCTGCGCGCAGCGCCTGGACCAGCCGCTCGGTCAGGTCGGCCGGATATTTCCGCTCGACGAAGGTCGCGCGCGGATCGGCGGCAAATTTAGGGAATTCGGTGGTCAGTTGGTTCAGCAGTGTGCTCACCAGATGGTCCTGTCCGGCAGCCTTGGCGCCGATCAACCGTGCCGCCAGATAGTGCGATTTCGTTGCCGTCGTTCTCAGTGCCATGCTGGCCGCGATGGCCTTGTTCATGTCGCCCTGCATGAACTCACCGACGAACAGCCCGTAATCCCACCATGTCGAGTGTCCGCTGAAGGTCTCCGCCGCATGGTCGAGGATCGGCGTTCCCTCAGCATAGCGGCCGGCGAATATCAGCCCGTAGCCGTAAGCGGCAGCCATGCCGAGATCATAGGGATTGAGTTCATAGGCCTTGCGCATCCAGCGGATCGCTTCATCCGTGTTGCCGAGGCGCGAACTGACATAGCCGTAGGAGCGATGCGCATAGGGGCTGGTCGGCCCCATCTGCACGCCGCGATGGGCAAACTCCACGGCTTTTTCAATCGTCGCATTGGGCGGATAGGCGTAATGATCGGAGACCGCCTCCAGATCCAGGGAGGCAAGTTCCGAATAAACGAGCGAGGATTTCGTGCCGCCATTGGCCAGCTTCTCGAGGCAGCGATAGGCAGCCTCATGGGTCCTGGCGTTCTGGTCGAGATAATATTTGTCGTTGAGCAGCAGGCATTGCGTCAGACCGTTCGGCGCGCCGGTCTGCTCGATGTAATTGTAGATCGTGCCCGAGGCGGGAAGCGCCGAACTCAGCATGTCGGCGATACGGTCTTCGACCGCGGCAGGTGCGCTGTCGGCAGGGGTCAGATTGCGCGAAAGAAGCACCCGTCCGGACGCCATGCTTTGCAGCTCGATGGTGATGTCGCCCGCGTCCGGTCCGGGCAAGATGTCGAATATGAAGCTCGTGGTATCGTCGGCCGGATCGGTGGCGGTGTCGCGGCCGATGAAGTCGATCGTATCGAAGCCGCTCAGGCCGGCGCGCAGCGACGCGGCGACACGGCTGGCGTAGGTGCCTTCAGCCTTGAGGCCGATATAGACTTGCGGCAGGGCGTCAGCCATTGCCGATGGCACGATGCTTCCGGTTGCGCCGGCGCTCTCGAGCGTTGCCGACATGTCGCCGCCTGCCAACAAGGCACTGCTGCCCTGACGAAGGATCAGCACCCCCAGCATGGCGATGACCAGGGCAATCGCCACCCAGAAGAAGCGGAGATGGCGCGCCACCGAGGGGGCGGGCGAAGACGGTATGGAAGCCAGCGATATCGCGCGCAGCATGCCCGTGCTGGCGTCGTTGGGCGGATCGGCGGATACAGCGCCGTCGAGCTTGAGTTCGGGGACATCCGGCAGCCGGATTGCATTCAATTCATAGGCAGGAACATAGCCGCCGCGCGGAATGGCGATGCGGACGGGTTCGGCGATGCCCTCATTGGCGAAATAGTGCTGCAGAAGCTCGCGGAGCCTGCCTGCCTGCACGCGCACCACGGCATCGGTAGACGGATCGAAATCGCCGTCCTTGCCGAAAACATCCATGGCAATGGAGAAGCCCTTGAGCCTGTCGCCTTCGCCGGCCTGTTCACGTTCGACAAGATAGCGCAGCAGCTTGCGCGCACGCTCGGACCGGCCGAACGTTTGGCTGGCAAGCAGTCGCTCCAGTGTCTCGCGCACTGCGGGGGCGGCAGGCGTGGCATGCTGCAAGTGTCGATCCTCTCGAAGTCGGCACAGGTTAAGGCGCGATCATATAGGTCCCGCACCACCAGACAAGTATACACCCCATTATGCGATCGCGTACCCCACCGGATAATTCGACGGTGGTTAATGGCCGAAAGATCGGAACCGATCACCAGATTGGGACGGTCCCGATCCTTGTTCTGGCCGTGCGTCAGCCGGCTTTCTTGCCGACGATACGGTTGGCGGCGGACATCACCGCTTCCAGCGAGGCGGCGACGATGTTGGTGTTGATGCCGGCACCGAACAGCTTGCCACCAGGATATTCCATCTCGACATAGGAGATGGCCGACGCGTTCGAGCCGCGTTGCAACGAGTGCTCGGAATAGTCGAGCACCGACATCTCGACACCGACATGTCGCGACAGCGCATCGACGAAGCCGTCGATCGGACCGGTGCCTGTGCCTGTAATCGTCACTTCCTTACCCTGGTCGAGGATGACCGCCTCGACCACGCGCCGGCCCTTGATTTCGGTGCTGGGATAGGTTTGGTGATCGAGGAATTTCAGCCGCGCGGCAGGCTGATCGACATAGGTCTCGAGAAAGCGCTCGTAGATGCGCCGGGCCGGCACTTCCTTGCCCTCGGCATCGGTGATCGCCTGGATTTCCTGGCTGAATTCGATCTGCAGATTGCGCGGCAAATTGAGGCCGTAATCGGCCTGCAGCACATAGGCGATACCGCCCTTGCCGGACTGCGAGTTGATGCGGATGATGGCTTCGTAGCTGCGTCCGACATCGGCCGGATCGATCGGCAGATAGGGCACCTCCCATACGCTCGTGTTGGCCTTCTTCAGCGCCTTCATGCCTTTGTTGATGGCATCCTGGTGCGAGCCGGAAAAGGCGGTGTAGACGAGTTCACCGACATAGGGGTGGCGCTCGGGGATCTTCAACTGGTTCGAATATTCGTAGACGTCCTTCATCCGGTTGATGTCGGAGCAGTCGATCAAGGGATCGACACCTTGCGTGTACATGTTGAGCGCCAGCGTGACGATGTCGACATTGCCGGTGCGCTCGCCATTGCCGAACAGCGTGCCTTCGACGCGATCGGCGCCCGCCATCAGGCCGAGTTCGGTGGTGGCGATGCCGGTGCCGCGGTCATTGTGCGGATGCAGCGAGACCAGCAGGTTCTCCCTGTTGTCGAGGTTGCGGCACATCCATTCGATGCGGTCGGCATAGATGTTGGGCGTCGACATCTCGACCGTCGACGGCAGGTTGATGATCAGCTTGTTGTCCGCCGTCGGCCTGACGATCTCGGTGACGGCGTTGCAGATCTCCAGCGCCACTTCGAGCTCGGTGCCGGTAAAGCTCTCCGGCGAATATTCGAAGCGAAAGCCGCCGCCGGCCTTAGCC
>NZ_RZQG01000042.1:0-16306 GCF_003998635.1 Mesorhizobium sp. M7D.F.Ca.US.004.03.1.1 | reverse complement strand
GGCATTCGGCGGCGTATCAGGGCCAGCTTCAATGAGCAGCACGCGAGCGCCATAGGCGGAGAGCCTGCTCGCCATCACGCATCCAGAGGAGCCACCACCCACGACGATATAATCGAAAACCACGCAACTCCCCATCAAGGTACCAAGTGTGATGGGCTTCTTCAGCAAAGCGCTCCTCCTACCGCCTGAGATATGGTCACTTACGGCGCGGCAGCTCCACATCATGCCGTCTGTAACGGAGCGATTTGATCGCCAAATCGGTCGAGGGCATGCCCGAAGCGAGACCGAGCGACCCATCTGAACTATCTCTGAACCGACAAGCTCTCAATTCCAGGGCACATGCATCTCCGGACACGCCGGTGCGTCGGTGTGAATGATTGCAAGTTCGTAGGGCGAGAGCAGCGCTCGCCTACGGTTTCTTGCATCACCGTCTTCCGAGAAACAATGATACTAACAAGAGATAACGACGACTTTTTCGATTTTTACAGCAGTCAAGACTGTCACTTCAAAATATCGCATAACTACGTTATTGTAGACCCGGTCTCTTACATAGCGAAGGCCTACTTTCGGTGCTTTCCGAAGCGAACGCGTGTTCGTTGGGCGAATGAATGAAGTGACCTTCTCGAGCGTTAGGTTCTCGAAAGCAAACTGGATCGCTGCCCTGCCGGCCTCTGCGGCGATCCCCTTACCGGAAGACGCAAGGTGGAGGCACGATACGGTTTCCACATTAGTGGGATCTTCGGGCAGATACGGGCCACTGTACATCAATCCACAGTAGCCTGCGAATTTTCCGACTTGGCCTTCGCCTTTTACGAACACCATCCATAAGCCGAAACCATTGCTCTGCCAATGATGGATGAACTGTTGTAGTTTAGCTTTCGATTGCTCTCGGGTCGGATAGACTCCATCCCACATGGCATTTACCACAAATGGATCGCTATGAAGCTCATGTAGAAGAAGCTCGTCGCTATGCGACGGTGGCCTTAGGATTAGGCGCGGCGTTTCTAGAATGTACATGAGAAGCTCCCTTCTAGCCATAAGTTAGAGCCGCACTTACCTCCAACGCGGCCATGATCTCCTAGCATGAGCGTCAAGGCCGCAGTGCTTGATTGAAGGCGTTCGACGAGGTTTATGCTTAAGGTAGCGAGGTCTACACAAATCAAGCTTTGGGCGCCTAACCGTGTCAGTGTTGACGGCACCTGGAAAGCCGGCCCGAAGGCGATAAAAAAATTAGGCGCCTCCTTTCAGAATGGAAGCAGGCGACGCGCTGGTGAGCGGGCGCCTGATACGCGCAACATGCTGCGGCGGCGTTTACGCAAGGGGTTGCTTACCCCAAGGGGGGGGTATGGTATTGGCCCAAAACCGGCTAACTACATTGTTCATTTAAAATACGCGCCTCCTTCAAGCTTAACCTGCACTGGTCACTTTGCGAATGCCCGCCAGTGGGTTCTTCAGCGTGCCGACGGTGTGCAGGTATTCTCCCGGATCACCGAAGTCCACCATTTGCTGGTTTTTTTGTATCTGCAGTCGATTCATACATCGTCGCAGAAATTCTGGAGCGAATAGGTCATGCTGCCTGTATTTTTCGTCATATTCCGGATGTTTCGTCTGGTAGCCAAGGATGGACTCGCTTACGAGCTGCCAGAAGTGTGTCGACGGAAAATCAAGATGTTCTTCGAGTGTTACAGCCAAGTAACGAAAGAAGCAGTCGAAAACGTCGGTGAAAATGAAGTCGTGCTTCATGTCGCGATTTACTTGAATGCAGATCCTCTTAATCTCCTCCGGCACGTTGAGATCTCCGCCTAGAATACGAAGCTCCTCGCCAATGTCTTTCATGATAACTCGCGTCGGAGCGTGATCTTTCATAACTAGAATTATATTTTCTCCATGTGCCATAAACGCTAGATCGTAAGCATAAAAGCAGTGGAGAAGCGGCGCCAGATAAGATTCAAAATAGCGGCGTAGCCAAGCGGCGGCGTCTAACCCCGAGGCATTGATGAGGGCTGTCACGAGTGCTTCACCATTGTAATCGACATGAAGCAGCGACGCCATTGTCATCAGACGTTCCCCTTCTTTCAACTGCCGAAGGGGGCTTTCCCTCCACAGCGCAGAAAGCATCTGCTTGTAAGGGGAGTCCTTCTTGAGGGCGGTGTTGAAACAACGATTGCGATAGCCAATCGTCGCGACCTCGCGAAGGATGCTGAAGCCGTTGGCGGCTAAATAGGAGTCACTGTCGAGCAAATTCTTCAACCATTCGTTGATGGCGGGCGTCGCCAGCATGTGTGTCGGTGACAAGCCGCGCATAAACCCCATGTTAAGTATCGACAGCGCCGTTTTCACGTACCGTTTATGCGGATCGCTTATATTGAAAAGTGTGCGGATCGATTGCTGGGCATGATATATGTCCTTCCCCTGGCCTAGGCAGACAATGTGCCGGTTGGCGATATCCGCCGCGAAGATAGTTGAGAGCCGATTGAACCATTGCCAAGGATGCGCTGGCATATAGATGTAATCGGTCGAGTTTAGTCCCTTTTGACGCAACGCTGCGTCGAACTGTTCCAGCGCCTGTCGACCGAGTTCCTCGTGCATGAGAAGGTCGTAGTCGAGCGTTGAAATGGACTTAAACGTTGCCATTTCTTTATGGACGGCCAGCCATATGAGTCTTATCGAACTGCCCACCTCCGGCGCATAGCGACTATAGTCGAGCGCGTCAAAGCCAATGCGACCGTTATTCGCGATAAAGGTCGGGTGGCCCTCCGTCATGCCAGCCTCAACGATCTGGTAATCGGCAAAAGCCAGTTCTGCGGCGGATATCTCTGTTTTGGCCTGCTTGTACGCGCTGCCATACAGCGTGCTGCTGATCTCCTGCAGGTAAACCGGCATCATCTCTTCCTTTATGCCAAGATGGCGGCTGAACTCAATAACAAAATCAAGCGCATCCAGGGGGGCCGGCCTGCCCTCAATCCTTTTCTCCAGAGAGCCGGCGTCCACTTGCCAGTGATCTAGCAGGAGGCGCCGAGCCTGGAACCAATACTCCAACCCAGGGGTCTCGCTTTCCAGCACATACTTCCCCCAGTCGCCTTCCATTCGCTGGAGTCGAGGAGCAATTAGCAACTCGTGTGCAAATTCGCTGATTGCTTTACGGATAAGGAGCCGGTTGGCCTTTGCCCATAAATGCGGTTTCAAATGCTGCGTTACGCGTTCGGCTAGGCTTATCTCATCGTCTCGGGCTGTCATATCACTCACGATCTCAACTCCTTCAGAACGTAACGGTGTAAGGTTCGCGAACGCGCCTTACACTCGTCTCGCCAAACTTCGACGTCGCACAAAATCCGTTCTATTTTTCATCAGAAAGGATAAGAAATACCGGACCTCTTATACAAGTTAATTTCTAATGTGTTGTGTACCGTTCGTCTTCGCTCGTGATAAACCAGCAATATTACCATCTTACTTATATAATATATTAGAATACCGGTTTCACCGGCCCTGGACGTCGTCCTTCATCTTGCAACGAGCAAGAAGTGTGTATTGATTTGCACATGCCGTACTGTCGTTCGATCACGTCAAGCGGTCGGTGTCCATTGTTTGAGCTCTCCGAGTGTCCATTTTTGCTGTCCGTCTCCATACAATCGCATACGTCTAAAGCGGAATTTCCTTTGCTTGATAAGCCCAGACTGGGTAGGGGGGACTGAGTGAATGCCTACTCCGCTGAAATGCTGTCCTGCACCGCGCCAATGCTGTCGCGTACGATCGACAGACCACGGCGCAGTTCAGCCTCGGTTATGGTAAGGGCTGTCATGAACTTGAGCACCTCACCATACGAGCCAGCGATCTCGATCACCAAGCCGCGACGAAAAGCTTCCCGGGAAATGAGCCCCGGCAATGAGTGGTGCTTTGGTGATACGAGTCCATACATCAAGCCGCGGCCTCGGACATTCAGAGCAAGGCTGGGGAAGTCGTCTGCGATCGACTTGAGTTCTTGAGCCAAGATGGCTGATTTGCGAGCAATCTCATCTTCAAACTTGGAGTCGGACCAGTAAGTCTCAAGGGCCGCACGAGCAGTGACGAAAGCATAGTTGTTGCCCCTGAACGTGCCGGTGTGCGCACCCGGCGTCCAGACATCAAGTTCAGGCTTCATGAGGACAAGGGCCATAGGCGTTCCAATTGCAGACAACGACTTTGACAGGGTAACGATGTCCGGCACGATCTCAGCCGCCTCGAAACTGAAGAATTTCCCTGTGCGACCGACACCAGCCTGAATATCATCGAGGATCATCAGGATCTCGTGCCGAGAGGTCAGATCACGCAGCCGTTGCAGCCATTCAACGGTAGCAGCATTGACACCGCCTTCGCCCTGCACTGCTTCTAGGATCACCGCAGCGGGTTTGCCGAGACCACTGCTAGGATCATCGAGAAGCTTCTCGAAATACTCGATCGTGTCTGAAGCGCCGAGATAGCCCTCGTACGGCAACGATGTCACGTGCGCGAGGGGAAAGCCGACAGCATCTCGGAACTTCGTGTTTCCGGTTGCCGCCAACGCCCCAGCGCTGACTCCGTGAAACGAGTTCGTAAACGAAACGATGTTTGACCTGCCGGTCACTTGGCGAGCTAGCTTCAGAGCCGCCTCGACCGCGTTCGTACCTGTGGGGCCAGTAAATTGCAATTTATAAGACAGACCGCGGGGCTTCAAAATAAACTGCTCAAAAGCTTCGATGAAGGCCTTCTTGGCGGTCGTAGCAAGGTCGAGCCCGTGCACAATTCCGTCGCGCGCAATGTAGTCCAACAACGCCCGCGTGAAGGCTGGGTTGTTGTGCCCGTAATTCAAGGCTCCCGCGCCTCCCAAGAAGTCGATGTATTCCCGACCGTCTGTAGCTATGAGGGCAGTGCCGACGCCTCGATCGAACAGAACTGGGAACGCACGGACGTAGCTCCGCACCTCAGACTCAAGACGATCAAAGATCGCGAGGCTTACATCGTTTGTAGGAGTAAACTGCTTCTTCATAGGGCGAGTCCTGAATTGTAGCCTGCAAAGGCATCAGCCCAAACTGTCTGGCGAAGGCCATTTCAATCGGTTCGAGGTTCGGCTTGTATGACGGCAGCATGAGCAGTCACACGCCTGGCCACGCCAACTCACGGCCCAAGCCAGTCGATCGCTGCGAGGTCCAACGTCACGTCCACCAGAGAACAAGATCAGGCCGCGCAAATCCGAAAAAGCAATTCAGCACTAGGCGACGCTTTCCGTCGCCTAATTGACCGGTAACCCCGTGAACGAAGCCGCCATCGATTAGGGCGATATCCCCGGTTTTGAGCTCGAACTCGCGGCAAGGGACGGCTTCCAGATAGGCTGCCGAATAGGGATATCCAGTGGTCTCCACACCTTGCGATATCCGGTCCGCAACCGTCGGCTTGTGGCTCCAGAGCTTCAGATTGCCGCCTTCCTCAGGCATGCTGGGATAGAGGTTGAGCGCTGCGACCGTATTGTGCGCCACCGCAGAAAGCTCGTAATCATCGCCAGCACGTAAGACTTGAGCGACGTCGTCGTGGGGATCCAAGGAAAATGTGCCTGTGCCCGACCAACTGAGGCCGCGACAAACATTGGCCTGGCCGTGTTCGGAACGGGCTAGCCGCAATTCGATTCCCTGGTTGTGAAGCTCTCGCTTCAACGCCCTGAATACTGCTCGAACCGGGTCAACCAAATTCTTAAAAAGGGCATCGACGTACGGCCGCGCGTTTTCGGCGTCTGCGAAATAGGTGGCTGCATCCTTCCTGTAGTGAGATGCGCCGACATATTGTCCGGGCACACCATCTTTACGCTCTCTGAGACCAGAGCTTCCAATAAAGTTCGTAGTGATCTCCTCGGCTACTTCGGTGCTGAAAGCTTGCTTGATGTGCAGAGCGGTGAGCTCACCTTTCAGGACCGAGATGATCTCCGCCGTGTTGATCGACCCGGTCCGTTCTTTGATCGAAACCGGCGAGATGGCTGGCACTTGAGATATCTGACTAGGCATTGTCTTGCTCCTGTAGTGCGTGTTCAAGGATGGTGATGCCACGATCGAGTTCGGCATCGGTGATGGTTATCGGTGGGAGGACTTTGATAACGTCGCGATTTGGCCCCGAGGATTCGATAAGAAGGCCATTTTCGAATGCGACATCGTGCACGCGGCCGACAACTGCCGGTGAACGGCATTTCAGGCCGGCCATCAGACCGCGGCCGCGCTTCTGTTCGATGTATCTTGGAAATTTCGCAACCAGGCGATCGAGGTGCGTTTGCAGCCTGACGGCTGTCCGCTCGACACCTGCAGTAAATTTCCTATCCGACCACATCTTGCACATGGCTCCTGCCGTCACGAAGGCGAAATTGTTGCCTCTGAAGGTCCCGCTATGTTCTCCGGGCTTCCATATGTCCAAGTCGGGTCGAATCAGAACGATGGACAACGGACTACCTGAACCGCTTAGGGACTTGGAAAGACACACAATATCCGGTTCGATTTTCGCGGACTCGAATGAGAAGAAATCGCCAGTTCGGCCCGCACCCGCCTGAATATCGTCGACGATAAAAACAATGCCGTGCGTACGGCAAATGCGCTGAATTTCCGTGAGCCAAGCTGCGGATGCGGCGTTCATGCCGCCTTCGGCCTGGATGGTCTCCAGAATGATTGCGGCAGGCTTTTCTATGCCGCTCCCCGGGTCGCTCAAAACGCTGTCGATGTAACTGGCGGAATCGAAAGCTTGGCTCGGATAGCCGTCATAGGGAACACGGATCACATCGTGGCGAGCGACGCCTCCCAGTTCCCTGGTTGAGGCCGAGCCCGACACCGCTAGAGAGCCGAGCGACATGCCGTGGAACGCATTCGTAAAGGCCATGACGCTCGAGCGGCCGGTGTATTTTCGCGCCAGCGCCAGCGCCGCTTCGTTGGCGTTCGTGCCGGTCGGCCCGGGAAACTGAATCTTGTACGAAAGGCCTCTGGGTTTCAGGATCCAATCGACGAACCCTTCAATGAAGTCACGCTTTGCCGCCGTATGCATATCAAGCGACAGAAGAATGTTCTCACCGACGAGATATTCAATCGCTGGCGCCATAATATCCGGATTGTTGTGCCCGTAGTTGAGTGCGCCGGAACCCACCAGGAAATCGATAAAGGGCTTACCCGTCTCGTCCCAGATCGTCGCCCCAAGGGCCTTCGTAAAGACGGTGGGGAACGCCCGGCAATAACGACGAACGTTAGATTCATGAGCCGTGAAAGCGTCGGTGTCCATATCAAGTCCTCTGCACATAGTCTTTCAAAGAAGAGAGCTGTTTAATGGCTAGTGGTTTGCGGCAGATGTTCGTCGCTTAACGTTGAAGCAGAATGCCGGAGGCAGCTTTGTTTGGTCTGGGTTTGGTCTGGTGATGCCGGCATCCTCATCAAATATTGTTGGGTTGCGTTGCCCTCCATTCGGATGCTTTCGAATGTGCTGCAACAGGATGGCTTCTAAAGCTTCCGCGAAAGCATCGCTACTATGGCATCAGGTAGTTGACGTACCCACCCTTCGCTGCCCATAGCGCTCCGGACAAATGAATGAGTCCAAGGAGATCAGCAGGGTCGCGTCGCCAGAGGTTGTGTCGCTCGGCGGTAGCGAAGCCGCTCGCGAGCGCGCTCCTCAATAGCGCCGTAGCGAGCGAGCGGCTTCGCGGCGGTCATCAATATTCGCCGTTCAACCTCGGGCTGCGGACACCAACCTGATTCAAGAAACTATTTGATGACCGATGACACAGCGAAAGCCACGCTCTCTTTGAGAAGAATGCGGATTCCGATCTCTTGCGCGATGACTGGCCCGAGCCGCCGGATCAAGAGGGCGGGGCCGCCGTGGACCCCCTTGACGGAAAGCCCGTTCGTAGGCCAGGCGGAAGCAACCGGGAGACGCGCTGGCGAAGGGCCGCATCGGTTTCGAGAACGTCCACTACCGCGACGGCAACCATCCCCGGCCGCAGCTGGGCTGCTGCCTTCAGGCGAGTCGAAAAGGAGATCGTCCGGGAGGGTGAAGGCGTTGACGAGGTGAGCCGTGAGTAAGCAATCAAGCTCTGATCGGGATCGACTAACACTGTTTCCATCCGACCGATGGTTGACCTGTGATCGGCGTTACCTCAAGCTAGGCAGGCCGACAAGCTCGGTTGGAAGGCGAAGACCTTTCGATGAGCTCGTCTCCGAAATGCTCGAGGCCCACTGCCGCGCCTACAGGAACATACTGGCGTAACGTGAAAACACGATGGCGTCGCGGGCAGGTGCATCTGTCGTGGGGCCATCCGCACTGCCAGGCACGCCCTCTCGGCCGGCATGCACTCAGGTCCGGTCGTTTGGGTCGGCGAATTCACACATCCTGCAAAGCAGAAAACCATCTGCTCCATTCATGCGGTCGACGATTTCGCGAAAAACTGGCTTTTCAAACAGAGCGGAGTAACCCTCATATAGAAGGTTGCCCAATACGTGACGCCGTTCAAAATCCATAGAGCACAGGGTAACGTCGCCGTTTGGAAGAAGAACATTCCGATACTGTCGTGCGTCCACGCAGGTTAGGGCTCCGACCACTGGCTGACGTGGTGCAACGATCTTAGGGTCGACGCTTCCACCCCTACTGCTCACCGGCCGCGCTTTTATCAGGGCTTCGGTAGGAATAATGTCGGCTATATCTGGGTGGGGCTCGCCCAAGGCCACGAATCGGATCAAGGGGATGTCCGCGTCGACGAGTTGACGAACCAGATCGCGATACTTGTCTCCGACCAGGCGGCTGTTCATGTAGGTGCCGTCATCGAAAACATGGACCACGAATACGCCCAAGCGCAAGGCTTGCAATCGCTGCAGGTCCTGCCCGTTCATTCCCACCAGCGTCGTAAAAATCCTGATGCCATGGCCTTTGGCGAAGGCGTGCTCCACCATTTCGGTACAGTCCGGATTGAGCCAAGGTTCGGAGTATCCCGCAAAACCAATGTCGACGGAAGTCGGTACGCGGGCCAGACACCGCTTGAAATCTTCAAGATCCAGATGACTCGCATGAGACACTTTTCTTTGCCGGACCGCGAACTTGTCCTGGGGACAATATGAACATCCTACGACGCATCCCGTGGTCGTCGTTATCTCCAAAACCCTGCCGGCTGTGTTTGCTGAGCGAAGTTCCGGTAAAATCACTGGTGATTACTCCCATCTACTTCCTGCGAAGCGCCACGATGGTGTGCGTGTGCCTTTGGCTTTCTGATACCGCCTGCTGATCTACCGAGGCAACGCAGACATCTACCCTTTTTGGCAGCCTAAGCCGCCCGGTTCACCGATTTGCCGGGCCGACCCTTCACAAACTTCCAGCGCGTCGGACCAGAGACAGCATTGCATCTTTCGAGGCATCACTCGCTCCGGAGATGTAGCCTCAACCGTTGGTCGCTGGCCCGTCGCCGAGATGCGCGCGCAGCACCCTCGAACCCGCCGGAGAGAAGCTTTCTGGATGCCGTCGATCATCCTTCATCGAGCGAGTTCCGTGTTCTCATGCGGGTCAGCCCTCACACTATATTGCCGCACATCGACCAGCAAAGGCCGAGCTAGTGCGCCTGGCGCGCAGTTACTGCGAGATAGGCTTCGAAAAGCCCGACAGGGCTAAGACGCTCCGCTGTATTGAACCCGAAATGTTTTCTGACAGCTGTCAGATTTTGGACACACATCACTCATCGTCAGTCGCTTAATACGGATGGTAATTTCTTCCAGGAATCGGTGACATTGAACACCACCCTGTCATGACCGCCCAATCTCAGCGAAGCGAACTCAGCATCGCCACCAGGACCAAGCCTGAAGATAAATCCGCCGTAGCAGCGTCAACGACATTTTGCTTTCGAAGCCGGATGGATTGCACGAGGTGATTCGCGCCGTGATGCAGGAGGTGCTCGAGGCCGAGATGGACGAGGCGCTGGGTGCTTCGAAGAGCGAGCGCACGCCGGAGCGTCTCGGCTATCACGCGCGCTACTACGGGCGGAGAACTAGCTGCGCACCTACGGCGGTTGGATAATCCCAAGGTTCAAAGCTTTTACAACAGCTACCGTTCTGCTGGTCGCATCCAACTTCCGCATTACATTTTTTAAATGGAAATCTATCGTATTTCGTGATCTGCCTAAAATAGTTCCTATTTCCCAAGATGATTTTCCTTGTGACACCAAATCAATGCACTCTATTTCTCTCGGAGACAGGTTATGAGCTCGTTCCGACGCAGTCGTAGTGTCGAACTTCGTAACCATCCGATGAAACCGCAGCGCGGCCATTTGCAGGTAGGTGATCGCTCTATTCTGCAATTCGCAGTCCGAGGATTGAGCAAAACTCACAAACCTAAAGCTGCCACCAGGGCCATGTAATGGGACGGTAACGCCTGACCTCAAGCCGAATGTTGCTGCTTCGTCCAAGACGCGGCGTCCATCTTCAGTTATGTTTTCATCAGTATACACCTCGCTCCATCGAAAGGGTCCCGCCTCCTTTCGACCTTTCTTGATGAGGGGGTCTATTTTGGCATAGCCCATTCTCGAGTAGCGCTCCTGCCATTCAGCAGGATAATTCCACATCACCACAGAACCCTCCCGGTTCGGCTTGAAAGCCCTCTCTGATGCGAGCGGCCCATAGGCAATCCACGGGCAATCGAAATTCAGCGCAAACGCAGACAACAGTTCGAACAACTGTTCGGATTGAGCGACATCATCAGTCATCTTGAGGAATAGGTCTAACTCCACCGCAATCCGCCGGAGTTCCATGATGTCTCCTTCATTGCGTTCTCATTGGTGCACAGTTTGCTCCAACCCAGCCTCGCAACATCCGAAGTCAACGGGACTCGAGCCGGAGTTCCTTCCGCCACCTGGAGTACCCTCAAGAGTCGTGCCAGCTTGCGAGCGAAGCTTCTCCTTCAGGTCGTCAATCGACGGGGGAGGTACCCAGGAGGCGAACCGACAGCACTGTGTCGGGGAGCGCACAATCCGACAGTCGAGCATTCGATTGACGGAATATGGGCAGGAAAGTATTCGCGGCGCGCTTTTGAAATCAGCACCTAAGTGCCGGGCCTGAGAAAGCTGCATTGCAACTGTACTTATTTGATCGAGGCAAGAACAAGCTCAAAATTCAATCGATACATCGACCTTCTTTTCCAATCTCCCGAGTTGAGCAGCCGTAGCAATCGTATCGACTGGATGGCGGCTGACTTTCTCCAGGCTCGGTAACCTGCTGAATTTGTCCTTCGGATGTTCCCGCTCAGTTGGCACGACTTTTGAACTCACCGTCGTGAGGCGGCAAGAGCTGCCCGCCAAAATTGATGCTGTTATGGGGGAGGTCGAAATTCCAGTTTTGTCTTTTATCGTCTTTGGGACCGAGCGTGTTGATGCGCCCGCTTGGAAACTATGAGACGTTTCCCCGTCCATGGGCGCGGCGCCACTTGTCGCGACGTTTTCGCCTTCACTGTTCGCCTCTGGAACAGGCAGCCGGCCCGGCTCGCGATCATCATGACCGCGATGCTCGCCTCCACGCTGGCTGACGTGTTGATGCCGCTCTATTCTGGCCGACTCATCGACGCTGTTTCTCGTGCTGCTAATGCGGCAGCACCAGCTTCGGATTCAGCTGTTGCAGCATTCTCTGTACCGATTGCATTGGCACTCGGTGGCATTGCCATGCGCCACGTCGCCTTCATTGGCCTGAGCGACCTGGTGTTGAAAATGATTTCCGACGTCGCGACCGAAGCGTTCCATCATGTGCAGCGCTTTTCGACAGACTGGCATGCAAACAGCTTCGCCGGCTCGACAGTGCGCAAGATAACGCGCGGCATGTGGGCGCTCGACCTCCTCAACAGCACGATACTCGTCACGCTGCTCCCGTCGTTTGTCATCTTGATCGGCTCGACGGTGCTGCTCGGCTGGCACTGGCCGGTCATGGGCGTGATCTTTGCTTGCGGCTCTCTCGTCTACCTTGCGTTTTCGATTTCGCTGTCGCTCGGCTATGTCGCGCCAGCGGCGAGCCTTGCCAACCGATGGGACACAAGGCTCAGCGGCGCGCTTGCGGACGCGGTCAGTTGCAACGCTGTGGTCAAGGGCTTCGGCGCAGAGGTTCGCGAAGACGAGCGGCTTGCAAATATCATGACGAAATGGCGGCACCGCGCGCGCCGGAGCTGGGTGCGCGGAACGATCATCGGCTCAACCCAAGGCGTAACTTTGGTTGCGCTCAGGGTGGCGGTGGTCGGATATGCCCTGCTTCTGTGGTCGCATGGACAGGCAACGCCGGGCGAGATAGCATATGTTCTCACGTCCTTCATCGTCCTGCAGGGCTATCTGCGTGATGCCGGCATGCATGTCCGCAACGTGCAGCACTCGGTTAATGATATGGAAGAACTGGTGGCCATCCACAATCAGCAGGTGGATGTTGCCGATCGTCCAGAGGCCAAGCCGATCCGGATCACGAACGGCCGTATCGATTTCGAGAACGTCCACTTCCGCTACGCCAACCATCCCCTGCCGCTCTATAGCGAATGTTCGCTGTCGATTGAAGCTGGCGAAAGGGTTGGGTTGGTTGGACCCTCCGGTTCCGGCAAGACAACATTCGTGAAGCTGATCCAGAGACTCTACGACCTGAGCGGCGGCCGGATCCTGATAGACGGTCAGGACGTCTCGGAGGTGACCCAAGAGTCCCTTCGTTCGCAGATCGCGATCGTGCAGCAGGAGCCGATCCTGTTTCACAGGTCGCTTGCCGAGAACATCGCCTATGGCCGGCCTGGCGCGAGCCAGGCCGAGATCGAGCAAGCGGCACGACTGGCAAGTGCCCACGAATTCATCGCGCCCCTGCCGAAGGGCTATGGGACATTGGTCGGCGAAAGGGGTTTGAAGCTCTCCGGCGGCGAGCGCCAGCGCGTGGCGATCGCGCGCGCCTTCCTCGCGAACGCGCCGATCCTTATTCTGGACGAGGCCACATCGAGCCTCGATTCGGAATCCGAGGTGCTCATTCAACAAGCGGTGGATCGGTTGATGGTGGGCCGAACCACACTCGTCATCGCACACCGGCTGTCGACGGTCCGCTCGCTCGATCGGCTGCTCGTCTTCGACCGTGGCCGCATCATGGAGGACGGCGATCATGCCGCCCTGATCAATCTCGATGGTGGCATTTACCGCCGCCTCTTCGAACGGCAGGCGTTGGAACTCGCGAAGGGCCTGGCCTGATCGCTAAACCGGCTTGCGCGATGCGCCGAGCCGTTGCCGGAGAGGGGTGTGGCAGTGACGAGCGGCGGGCGTTAGGCGGCAAAACCAGCACGGCCGGAACTGTCCGCCAAACGGGCGAGCGGGAATGCACCACGTCTAAGCTTCGGCGAATGCGCGCAGTTACACGCGGGCACCGAATTGTCGCGCCTAACGGCGCACGCACCAAAAGGGCGGGAATGTCGACGGCCCGGGAAGAGTGCGGCCCTCGCCGTTACCCACATTTCGCCAAAGGAAGCGAAGTCAACGCACATTGAGAGGGCGGTGCTTCCCGGCCGGCCGGGATCCCTGTCGCTGGCCCAACCTACCGCACGCTGGCCACGTCAACGGTTCAAAGTCCCTTCGGTTCGCAAAGTCGTCCCCTTGGAGACCCGGAAGCGCAGGAGCTCCGACCGCAGTCTTCGCTCAACTCTGGCCATCTGCTCCGGGATTGGATTCCGTTCCCTTGCTAGCACAGTGGCAGCTGAGCACGAACTCGCCGGCCCCGTGTCTTTCGATTACGGCCAACGGGCTTAGGAAGAGATTGGATTCGCCGGCCCTCTGCGGAGCGAATGAACAGTTCTACAGATCATCGACGTCCGCGAAAAAGAGCACGCAGCCGAAATAGCAGGCCTGAAGCAGCAGCGAACAGGCCAGCGTCGTGACGACTGCCACACGGATCGAATCCAAAGCGAAGTAAACCATCGACGCATTGCTGCACAGGACCAGCCCCACGAGCCGACAAAAAGATGAAGTGCAACGCCGTTCTCCTGGTTTTCGCCAGATCATGTTGCGAGCTCGTCGGCCGCAACATGCGTCTGGCAGTTCTTGGGGCAGACGCGGCCGCAGGCTCCGCAGCCTATGCAGCGGCCGGCATCATCGACAACCATGATCATGCGATTGAGCTTGCCGTCGAAATCGTCGTCCTCGTCATCGCAGGGGCCGAGGATTTCACCCGCATCATCAACGCCGTGAAGATGCATGACATCGCGCGAGCAGACCTTGAAACAACGGCAGCAGCCGATGCAGGTCTTGCTATCGATGGAGGTCAGGTACGACGGCATCCAAATGGAGCCGTCACGGGTGGTGAATGTGCGCATCATCCTAAATTCTTCATTGAAGCGAGTTCTCTCTTGGCAACATCCAACTCGGCATAAACGGCTTGGGTTTTCTCGGCGACTTCCTGTATGTCGGCCCACTTGCCCGGCAGACCCTCGACAAGGTCCTGCAATGCCATCTTGGCAATAGCTGCACGCAACTGGAGCTTTCGGACTTTCTTCCTCATCTTATCTAGGTCTGACATAGATCCTTCCTGGAACAATGGTTTTTTGATGCGCTCCATCTCGGGCTAGGCTTCAATGGCTGCAGTCGCATCGTCGACCAGTTTCGTACCGGCCTCAGCAAGTTTGCGGAAAGTCTCGAAGCCGAACCGGTGGACGTCTCGACAGAACGCCCAACCGCCGGAAGCCCGCAGGGGCTTCATTCCAATTATTGGCGACGTCGACACGCCGGAGCGCTCCTCGATCGCAAGCGCTACGGCGGTGTAAACATGTCGAGCCTCCACAGCGCGTCAGGATCGGGATCGCCGCCAAAGGGTACCGCACGTTGCTGTTGCTTGGTGATGATGAACTCGGCCAGCAGCTCGGCATCCGAATGGCCTTCCCATAAGCCGAAGGAATCCTGAGTACGAATGAGCCGCAGGAGGCATTTGACGAACGGGGAAGCAAGGGCCTCGTCGTCATTGTTGACAGCAGGGCCAACCGGAGGAATTTCGTTGTTCGTCATTTCAGTCTTCGTCTTCGAGGTACGATTTCCTTTTCCTGCGATGCCCACTCCGGGTCCGCTTGCGTGGCCGACGAATGGCTTGGGCGGGCCAACCCCAAGAGTGCCCCGTGGCCGACCTCGACATGTCCACGAGTGCGAGACCTGCGGCGCGAATTCGCGGCGCACATCGTCTGCGCCGCGATCCGACCGGTGGTCAACGCAATTGAAATCCAACCTTCCGCAAGCCGCCGCCCTGCTGCATCGACATACTTGCTGCGAAGAGAGCTTCGATGGGCGGATTGGCCAGTGTTCAATTCCAATTGTCAGTCCCTTCGCGATTCTTGCTCAGGAAGTGACTTCGTTTTGAGTTTCGGGTGCCTTCTTTTGCGGAGCCACACAAAGATCCGCGTGACAGGCAGGCTCACCCGTGTAGTTGGCCAGTGCTTCGAGCAATGGGGTAAGATAGTACTGTTTGGTGTGGTCCGGAATTGGCCCCAGCCGGTCCACCGATTTCAGTGCCACCTCGATCAACTCGATTGCGCGATCTTTGTTGCCGCTCTCGTAATAATACTGAGCTACCGGGAGGTACCGGAGGTATTTAAACGGGCCATCGCCGTTCGGGGGATTGAGTGCCAGTATCTGTTCCGAGAGCTCGTTGCCCATCGCAAAGCGCTCCGCGCGCGGAAGATGGGAATTGTCCATCGTGGGATCGAAGAGTTGGTTGAGGGCCAAGGCCATCCACGACACCGCGTCGGACGTTTTGTCGATCGCGTCCTCGACCAATTCTCGCATGACCGGCATGCCGGTCTTGATGTCGCGCAGCTTGTGAAGCAGAAGATCCGCATGAATCTGCCGGAACTCACAAGAGTCTGGCATCAAGGCGAGGCCTTCTTCGATGGCCAAGAGCGCCGCCGTCCAATCCTCGGCCTGCATCGCCGGCTCAAGTTTGGCGTATATCGGCCCGGTAAGCGACATTTCGCGCGCTGCAAGTTGGTTATGCGCGATGCGCTTTGCATCGGCGGCTTTCGCTTCATAGCTGCTGCGCCAGCTGCCGTTAAGGACTTTCGGCAAAACGTCATCGAGTTCCGCCGGGTGGCCGATAAAAGCGATGTGGCCGTCGCGGTCGACCACGAACGAGGTGGGAATCCCAATCGAAGAGCTGGGATCCATCCAGAGCTTGTTCATTTCGCCAATGTAATCGAACCCGATACGATAATTCAGATTCGGGAACTCCTCGGTCAGCCAGGCATCCACGTTGGTCCGCGCCTCGTCTGCGGTAGGACCCTGTTCGCGGGCGGCAACTCCGACCGCCTCAAATCCGCTGCCTTCATA
>NZ_RZQG01000429.1:0-5001 GCF_003998635.1 Mesorhizobium sp. M7D.F.Ca.US.004.03.1.1 | reverse complement strand
CTATCCCCGCCATGGCTTCAAGCATGGCGCGAACGCGCCCGCCGACCGCGCGTTCGACCTGTACGGCCGGATGCGCATCCGCCCATGCCCGATAATACAGGGCGATCATCCGGTGCTGCAGAATGTTGACGAAGTCCACGAATGTCGTGTCGCTGGTCTGCTGGGCTTCGGCGCCGGTGAACCAGCGCTGCGACAGACGATCGAGCACCCAGCGTGTCAGATGCAGCGGCAGTGGACCTTCGGGTCCCATCAGGCCGAGATTTGCGACGGTGACCCTGGCCGGAGCGTTGTCCTTCGCTTCGCGGAATTCAACCACGTCCCTGGCCGAAAAGCTGAGGCGCACATGCTGTCCGAGCCTTGCCGGCTCGCGCTCCGGCGAGCCGGAATAGCCGAACAGCCCGCCCCTCCGTTCGAGCCTGCGCAACAGCTCGAAGAAGTCGAACGTATCCGACAGCCCTTCGGCCTGGTTCGGGTCGACTATGTCTAGATCAGGTAGCGATTGCCGGGCGTCATCGGCCATGGCACATCCTCCTGCTTCTGCAGCAGCCGCGTACGGGTTCGCACAAAGCCGTTTATACCGGCATGACGAGCAAACAGCCGTGCCAGCAAGGCCGAAAGCAGCAATGTGCTTTGCCCTGCCAGGACCGACTGGTCGACATGCAATGTCACTTCCGTGCCGCGTCCGAAGCACATCGGTCCGTCGATCTGCAGCCGTTCGATGACCGACCGCGAGTCGATGCGAACGATCGAATGCACGTTGCGGGCGAGGCTCGGATCTCCTCGGTCGGCGTAAAGATCAAGCAGCGCATGCAGCGGATCGACGCCGCGGCCTTCCTTGGCAAGGCTGAGAAAGTTGAGCGCCAGTTGCGCCACCAGCCGCCAGGCGAGATTGTCGGCGCGGGATTCGCCCGCAGCGCCCAAGGGTAGCGCCGCTGGGATGGCCGGGCGAGGCGGACGCAACGCGCCGAGAAGCCGCACCGTTTCGACCGGGTCGCCGGCCTCCAGCGTCAAGGTGGGATTGTCATCGAGGATCGGCAGATCGCGGTTGGTGCAAAGCGCCACGATGTCGACACGCTTCAGCGACCGGTTCGCCGGGCTTTCCACCGGGCGTGAAATTGCCAGGAAAACATCGTCCCCTGCGTAGGAGGTGCGGGTCAGCCCGTCGCGCCGCTCGTCTTCCGTCGCGCGACGAGGGCGCCGCTCGGTGGAGTAGACCCAACCACTGCCGCGATTCTGACCTAGGCTGAAGAGTTCTGGAATTTCGGCATCGCTGCCCCCGGTGTCGGCGTCCTCCACGCGGATGACCCGATAGATTTCGAAGTCCCGCGCCCGTGTTCGGTCGGCATGCAGAACCTGGCGCGTCCTGCGCGGATCAAGCTCGATGACGTTGCACTCACGTTCGAAGAGATTGATGATCGGCGTTGCGAAAAGTTCGAAATCGGCCGGTGTCAAGTCGGCAAGCTCGGGCACTGGACGCCTGAACACGAAGATGATCTCGAGCCCGGCCGTGCATCGGCGCACGACGGACTGCAGCCCGGAAACCCGCGCATAGTGAAAGCGCTCGGGCATCATGAAATATTCGCGCAGCAGGCGGTACCCCTCGAATGTCGGACGGGTACGAGGCATCAGGGCTTCTTCGTCACTGATGCCGATCATTTCGGGTTCCGGCAAGGGCGATAGGGGATTGGTCTTGCCTTCCGCGCGTGCGCCAACGGCCGAGCAAGCGCCGAAAATCGCGTCGAAAAGCAGGGGGGCCTTGGTGCGTCCGGCAAAGTAGAGATCAAGCCGGTCGAGCGACAGTTCGTCGAGCCTGCCTTTTCCGGTTCGGGTCAGCACGATGCGGAGCGCCGCCTCGCCGGTCACACCGCCGATCGGCGCTATGCCCGCCGCCGCCAGCGCGCTGCGATCTTGAAAATAGCTTACCGAAGTGACCGCTATCGGCCACAGCGTGATGTCCTGGGCGGTGGTGAAGGTGCAGCGCGTCGAAAGGCCGGGCTGCAGGCCGGAGACCAGCCGGGTGTTGCGCTTGACGACATGGCCGGCAACCATCGTCTGGACCTGCTGGCCGGGTTTCAGCACCACCATCGCCGTTGCCGGCGCCGGCGTGACCAGATCGGGATAGAGGACATCCAGTACGCTGCGTGAAAACCGCGAGCGTTCGGCGTCGACTTTCAGCCGGGTGCGCGCCGCCAGGAAAGCGACGCCGTCAAGCAACCGCTCGACATACGGATCCGGACACGGCACCGTGTCGAGCGAGAGATTGCGCGCCACCGCCGGATGCAGGTCGGCAAATTCCGCCGCCAGCGCGCGGATATGGGTCAGTTCCTCCTCGTAATATTCCACGAAGACCCGATCCATCTCAGGCCTCCCTAAATTCGGTCCGCGCCAAGCCGTTATCGAGATTGATCGTGGTGCGCAGGCGCATGCGTTCCGGCGTCGGCGTCATGATCAGCACGGCGTCAATCTCGATCTTCAAACCCACGCTCTTGTCGCCAAGCGTTACCGTGACCTTCGTCGTACTTTCCTTGAGGCGTGGCTCGAACGTTGCAAGCACCGAGCGGATCTCGCGCGCCAGGGCTTCGCGATCAAAGTCGCGGGAGGAACGGCCGGAGAAGGATGGTACGCCGTAGTTGATCACGCTTCGACGCACCTCCGGAAAATCGGCGAGCGACGGCGGGTTGTCCGCTGCCTGCTCGCTTTCGAGGTCGGAAAGAAGCGGAACAGCCTCGAAACGCTCGGTGTTGAACAGGGCCTCGATGTCGCGACGCACGGCCTCCCGGAGCACACGGGCCGACACGACCACGCCGCGGCTTTCCATCTCCACACGGTGCTGGGTCTGAAAGGCCAGGCGGTGCAGACGCCGCTTCTGATCGGCCGTCAGCTCCGCATCGGCATCGATGAGCCGCGCGCTGCCCGTAACTAGGCTCTCCAGCCGGTCCACGCCCAGTTCGTTCTGCAAGGCCTGGCGCAGCCCGTCAATCTCGGAGGTCATGCCCGGCAGGTCGTTTACGAGGCGGTCCCAGAGAGAGGGCTGGACCGCTTCGCGTTTTGCTCGCGAACTACCGGCAACCTGCAGCTTGTCCGCGTCGGGCCGCCGGCCCTCACTTGCCGACATAGACATCCATTTCGATTTCGTCATTGCCGTCATAGACGAACTTGATCTTCTTGTAGGCGAAGCTGACCTCTTCCTCGATCAGGTCTTCCTCATCCTCGGCCTGCGACATGTCGTATTCCATGATCGAGGCGTCGGTGAGGGTGACGACCAGGTAATCCTTGGTCTCGCCATCGATGGTCCGGCGTGCCGAGAACACCACTTCGTCCAGCGCCTTGTTCTCGAACAGTGCTTTCTTCAGATAGGGCGAGGACTTGTCATAGTGCTTGGTGAACTTGATCATGCCCAAGGAAACGCGGCCGCGGCGCGAGAGCGAATTCGGATCGTATGGCGCGACTATCTTGTAATCGACCCCGTGGATTTCGATTTCATCCTCGTGGCCGTCTCGAGCGCTTGGGCCTTTGATATCCGGAACTTTCAGAAAGCCATCAATCTTCGTACCTGTGGGCATTGTCTTTCTCCACCGCTTTCAAAAAACCAAGATGGTGTTGCTGCAAATCAAGTCTTCACGGACGGCAGTTCCGACACCAGTCGGAGCGAGGCATTGATGCCCTCGAGCTGGTAGTGCGGGCGCAGATAGAAGCGGGCGTTGTAATAGCCCGGCCGCCCCTCGACGCTGTCCACCTGAACCTCGGCCGCGGCAAGCGGGCGCTTTGCGCGCGCCTTGTCGTCGGCAAAGGCCGGGTTGGCCAGCACGTATCGGTTGATCCATTCGGTCAGCCAGATCTGCATGTCGGAGCGCTCTTTGAACGAGCCGACCTTGTCGCGCGCAATGGCTTTGAGGTAATGCGCAAAGCGCGAGACCGGGAAGAGATAGGGCAGGTTGGCGCTCAGCCGCTCATTGGACTGCGCGTCGGGGTCGACCAGCCGCCCAGCCCGCGTCTCGTCGTCCTGCAGTGAGTGTGCGCCGATGAAGGCCGCGAGATCGGTATTCTTTCGATGCAGGATCGGCATCAGACCAAGCTTGGCCAGTTCCGCCTCGCGCCGGTCGTCGATGGCGACTTCCGTCGGACATTTCATCGCGATCGACCCGTCGTCGGTCGGGAAGCTGTGCACCGGCAGGTTGAGGACCGTGCCGCCATTCTCCACACCGCGGATCTGCGTGCCCCAGCCATAGAGCTTGTGGCTGCGGTTTATGTTCACGCCCATCGGGAAGGCGGCGTTCATCCAGACATATTTGTTGTGGTCGCCCTGCACCTCTTCCTCGAAGGTGAAGCCCTTCACCGGAACGGTATCCGTGCCATAGGGCAGCCGCGCCAGAACGCGTGGCATGGTCAGGCCGATATAGCGCGCGTCCTCGCTCTCGCGCAGCGACTGCCACGAAGCATAGGCCGGGTTGGAGACGATCTGCTGCAGATCTTGCGGGTTCGGCAATTCCTGCCAGCTGTCCATGCGAAACAGGCGCGGCGAGGCGGCTGCGATAAACGGCGTGTGCGCCGAAGCACAGATGCCGGAGATGTTGCGCAGCAAACCGACGTCGCGCGGGTGGTTCGAGAATTCGTAGGCGCCAATCACACAGCCGATCGGCTCGCCGCCAAGCATCGAATACTCGTCCGTATAGACTTTCTTGAAGATCGGGCTCTGGTCCCACATCTGGCCTTCATAGTCTTCGAGCGTGTCGGCCAGTTGCTCCTTGGAAATGTTCATCACCCGGATCTTCAGCTTCTGATCCGTCTCGGTGTTGTTGATGAGATACCAGAGGCCGCGCCATGTGCCTTCCATTTCGCGCACTTCGGGCGCGTGCAGGATCTCGTTGACCTGTGTCGTCAGCATCTTGTCGATGCCCGCGATCAGCGACTTGATCGACTTGATCGCATTGGACGAGATGGTGGTGGTATCGGAGCGGGACTGTGCCGCGAGGGCGAGATTGCGCACGAGTTGCTGCAGCT
>NZ_RZQG01000428.1:0-5018 GCF_003998635.1 Mesorhizobium sp. M7D.F.Ca.US.004.03.1.1 | reverse complement strand
GAATGGTGAGCTGTCGCGCACGATGGAAACCATCTTTCGGAAATTCCGAGGGAAGCTTTGCAAGCTCTGTCTCGAGACCTTCAATTGGCGTGTCGATAGCCGTTGCCGCCAACTGCTCCGAAAGTTCCTCGGACTTGCGGGCGAAATCCGTTCCTGACCAGAGAAGCGATGAAATGTCTTTCGGACGCTCATCCCATACCGGCGAGACGAGCGCCTCGGCAGGAAGTCCAGGCGCGGACGCGAGAAGCTCAGCGCGATCTTCTATCTCGCCGCTGTCGCTGAGAATTTTCGGAGGCTCGGCCTTGATCCGCTCAGCGATACCGACCAGTTTGGCGTGCAGTGCCTTGGCTTGGTCCAGCAACGCCGCGATGCGTGGGACGAGCCTCTCAATGGTCGTTGGAAGAACGACATCCAGGCCAACTCCCCGCCACGGGTGGTGGATCGGCAAGCCGATCTCGTTGATCCGCTGAGAGACCTCATCGAGCAATTTGCGACGTTGCGAAACGCCGTCAGTTGTCCAGCTTGTGGCATCCGTAAGTTCGATGTCCACTGGTTTCTGACCGACCTGCCTTAGTCGGGTTAGCTGGCCGAGAACCTGATAAGGAGTGAGTTCGGACGCTCCGAACGCAACGTGCATTCGTGCAGCATGTGCGTTGAGTTTATCGCGAGCCTCCAGCAAGCGATCAGTTAGGGAAGAAGGAAGCTGGCCCCTGGGCGATCCGAGTTGCCAGGTTCGCCGCAGCTCCTCTAGCATCATGCGCTTGTTCGCCTTGTTACTATGCAGCTCAAGGCAGGCGTCCCCCACCCCAGCAGTGTCAAGCCGTCGCTTGACGACCTCCAGCGCTGCCATCTTTTCGGCCACGAACAGCACGGTCTTTCCGTCGGCAACGGCCGACCCAATAATGTTTGCGATCGTCTGCGATTTTCCTGTCCCAGGCGGACCTTGGATAACGAGGTCGCGACCTTTTCTGACGTCATGGATCGCCAGTGTCTGAGAACTGTCACTGTCGACGATATGCAACATTTCGGCGGGCGCAATGTGCGGATCAATCGCTATGTCGTCCGACATAAGCGGCTCGCGTGTTTCGAAACCATCTGAAAGAAGCGAGCGGATCTTCGGTTGTTCGATAATCTTTGCGCCATCGGGCCAGAGATCCGGATCCAGATCACGGTACATCAAGAACTTCGCAAACGAGAAGAAGCCGAGCACCATATCGTCGCGAAGCACCTCCCAACCCTCTTTGGTCGAAATTGCTTCGGCAACGGCATCGAGATAGGCCGAGACGTCGAAGTCATCTCCCACCTCAAAACGCGGCAGAGCGAGCTTGTGAATGCGGTCGAGATAGAGTTCCAAGGAGAGGTTTGCGGTAAGATCTTCCGGCCGGGCTCGTAGGCGGAATTTTTCTCCAGCGGCCCCTCGCTCAAGCCGAACCGGCACCAAAATGAGGGGGGCCTGACGGATGTTCTCTTTGTTGTTCGGGTCAATCCACTTCAGCATTCCAAGGGCCAGAAAGAGGATATTGACGCCCTGCTCTTCCTCGAGTGTGCGGGCATCATGGTAGAGATCAAGGAGCCGCCGCTGCAGCCCAGTTGGGGTCATACGCGTCTGCAGCTTGGTGTCCGAGTGCCGCGCGGATATCCCTCTGTTATCGACTCCATCGTCCTCTGGTTGGGCGAGAGCGACGGGGGAATAGTCGATCTCTTCGTCTGGAGGGCTGCTTTCATCCTGGCCCGCTTTCGGCCTATCGGGCTTGCCGGCCAGGAAGGTAAAAGCCTTTCCTTCGGTCACCAGCAATCGATAAATTTCGGACGACTTCTCATCGACGATATCGATCGTCTTCGCGCTCTTGGAAAACCGCGGCACATTCAAAAGTCGATTGCGGGCGGAAAGATCGAGCAACTCCATCCTGGCGCGCTCGAGTTTCTCCTTTAGAGGGAGATCGCTTTGGAAGACTGACTGTTTTACGTCCAAGACTTACATCCCCTTTGAAAGGAGAACCAGCTAGAGCCCGCGTAGAGCGTTCGCGCAAGAAAAAACAGCCGTGTTCAATTAGAAACGACTGCGATCACTTCTGGACACCGTCCAATATTGCGACGTGTGATATGGGTCAGAGCCTGCATTCTTGGCCCCCTTTGCCTAGTCGCTATCCGACGAGGATTCTCGCTCCCTGCCCCCGTATTTAGCCGCCTCCACAATGTCTTTTTCTGACACAGAGAGTCCGTTGCGGACCCGAATGGCTCCCGCACTTGGAACGCGGTCCAATTCAGATCCAGTCTTTGCCTTATCCTTCTGGGGCTTAACCTCCGGCGGCGGGTCTTTCGAAAATGTCATGCGTAGGTCCTACTCGTCCAAATCTAAATGCATCCGCCTGTGAGCCTCAAGCCGCTTTCCTGGTCATACAAAGAAAACGCCGCGCCCAATCAATCCACCGTCTCTCGTGGTTCCGCATTCTGATTGGCGCTTTAACATTCATCACTATTAGCGCCTGGCATTTAGTATCCTCCCTCTACTGGTTTTTTTAGCCGATAAGTAATAGATCGGGATTTCACTGCAGAAGTCCGGAGCCATGAAGTGACTGACGAAATCCAAAATACGGCCACCGCGCTGATGGAGCTTACCGCCGATATCGTTGCGGCTTATGTGAGCAAGAATTCAGTGCCGGTCTCCTCATTGCCGGACCTTATTGCCAGCATCAATTCGTCATTAGCGCGTATCGGCCAGCCGTCCGAACCGGAAAAACCCGACCAAGTTCCCGCGGTCAACCCCAAGCGCTCAGTCACTCCAGACTACATCGTCTGCCTCGAAGACGGCAAAAAGTTCAAGTCCCTCAAGAGACACTTGAACACGCATTTTGGACTGACGCCCGACGCCTATCGCCAAAAATGGGGCCTCTCCAACGATTACCCCATGGTCGCGCCTAACTATTCAGCCAATCGCTCCAGATTGGCAAAATCGATTGGCCTCGGTCGCACAGCAGCCGCGCCCAAGAAAGCAGCAGCCAAGAAGTCAAAGACGCGCTAGCAAAACATTTGGCAGCTTCGCAAAGGATCGAAAATTGAATCGCGATCGCTATTCCCATCGCCGCAGCTCGCGGCCAAGACGCGGCCGGGTTTCAATTATGCGCAAGCGTTTCTTTTCACATAAATCATTAGCCGCGATCCTGGTGATCACGCTAGCAGTGGGCGCTTATGTCACCTCCTACTTTACAGGGTGGGGCAACCAGATCGCGGGACCCAATACAGCAAGCGCACTCGGGTCAAAACCGAAGCCTATCGTCGGCGTAGCGTCCATCGTTGACGGGGACACGATCGAGATCCACGGACAGCGTATTCGTTTCAATGGCATCGACGCACCTGAAAGCAGCCAAAACTGCAGCGACGCAAGCGGGCAAGAATACCCATGCGGCCGCAAATCCGCAGAAGCACTGGACATCTTCCTCAGTCAATCCCGACCCATCCAGTGCAACTTTGTTTCGTGGGATCGTTACAACCGCTTCGTTGGTGATTGTCAGCGGGCGGACGGTGCTAGCATTGCGTCTTGGATGGTCGAACAGGGTTATGCCCTGGATTGGCCTCGATACAGCCATGGTAGTTACGCGTCACAACAGGCAGATGCCCAAAGGGCCAAGATTGGCATCTGGGTTGGCACTTTCACAGCCCCTTGGGATTGGCGAGCAACACATGCAGCCAACAATAAACCCGGTAATGACACATCCTACGGCCTTACAGGCCGTCGCCAAATAGCTCAGAGCTATTCGTGTCAACCGCGTCGCTATTGTAAGCAAATCTCCTCATGCGATGAGGCGCGCTGGTATCTCAATAACTGTAGCTGGGGACCCAAATTGGACCGGGACGGCGACGGAATTCCGTGCGAAGGCATTTGCTGACCAAGCCAATTCCTTAGCGCGCTTTCAGCAAGCCGGACTGGCCACCAGCGTTTCGGTGCATTTGCGCGAGTGCCAATAGAGCCTGGCAAAAGGGCTGGCTGACGTTTGTCTTGGAAAATTCCACCAGCTCGTTGAGCCCGGATGGGCTAGAAAACCGCAAGGCTTCGTAGCGACAGACAGGGATCTGCCGATTATCTCTGAAGCGTTTGTCGGGTCCGCCATTCTTATTGGGATGAGCCCAGGTATAGCTCACGATCTCAGCATCAGATGGAACTTTGCCGGTCTCAATAAAATTGCTGGGGGCAAATTGCGTCCTGAGGTCTCCATACCCAACGGCACCGTACTGGTTTCCGTCCTTCACCAAAATCATGTCTGGCATGAAATAAAGGATTTGCCGGCCGACGTGTATCGACGGTGGTGTGACATTGCTGCGAACAACCGTCGGCAAGGAAGCTTGGAGCGTCGTCGACTTTTTATCGACCAACATCGTGGCTCCCGCATTGCGCTTCCAAGTCGTCAGATCCTCTATCTTGCCACCAGCCGCGACATGCCAACTCGCCGCGCAGCGTGTGAGCGTGTCAAAGGCGGCGACAAGTCGCCCGTAGGCCGCCTCCGCGTCCTGCTCCAAATCATAGTAGAGCACGCTCACCCGGCGGTAGCTGTCCAACCAGTTGCCAATAAGCATGCCCGGCAAAAAGGCAGCAATACCGATCAGCGCCACCCCACCTCCCAGCATTGCGCCTGCGATCAATCCGGCGATCCCAAACAGCACGGCCAGGATGAGCGACATTCGCGTCTGCGATTGCCTCGCATTGATTTCATCAAGCACATTGGCAAATGTCTCATCACGCATCTCGATCACATCGGCGGACTCGATTTCTCTCATCACGACGCCACCGCTGACATATTCCACGGGTGAGGATGTTGGATGGGGCTTTGGCCCAGATGGGAATTCAGACAGTTGCAGCGTCTGCTTGGCGCTGCGCTTTCCCAAAGTGCCTCGGTAGTAGAGACCGCCGACGCCTGCATGAATATAATGCCCTCGTGGGCCAGTCCCGATACGAAGACCTTGCACGCCAACGGACGCGCCAACCCCGCCAGACGAGAAGTTAAAGCGGAAAGGTCCCGCAC
>NZ_RZQG01000427.1:0-5039 GCF_003998635.1 Mesorhizobium sp. M7D.F.Ca.US.004.03.1.1 | reverse complement strand
GGCGGTCGCCAGCATCGCAGGCCCGCTTTTGGGCGGCACCTTCGCCGAGCATCTGCACTGGTCACTGATCTTCTGGATCAACATCCCGCTTGGTCTCGTCGCCATGGCCATCATCAACAAGCCATTGAGAAAGCTGCCGATCGCGGCAAAACACCATCGCATCGATGGGCTCGGCGCGCTGCTGCTTGTCGCGGCCACCGCCTTGCTGTTGCTGGCGTTGAACTGGGGTGGCAGCGAATATCCGTGGCTGTCACGCGAGATCTTCGGGCTGCTCGCCTGTTCGGCGGTCATCTGGAGCGCCTTTGCGTTGCGGCTGCTGCGCGCGGCCGAACCGCTGATCTCGCTCGAAGTGCTTGGCAACCCGATCGTCCTTGCCGGCACGTTGTCGTTGTTCCTGCTGCAGGCCGCCAATATCGGGCTCGCGGTCTACCTGCCGGTCTACTTGCAGTCCATCCTCGGGCTTTCGGCCAGTGAATCGGGAACCGCCATGCTTGGTCTCATGCTCGGCACCGTTGCGGGCGCGACATTCAGCGGCCGCACGATTGCCCGGGTCGTTCACTACAAGCGGATCGCGATGGTAGGGGTGACCTTCGCCATCCTGTGCCTCGGCATACTCGGCCTGGTGGCGGGGCATGCTTCGCTGCTGATCGTCGAGATCCTGACGACCTGCATCGGCCTGGGCAGCGGCACGACATTTCCGGTTGCCACTGTGTCGGTTCAGAATGCCGTCGACCAGGCCCATCTCGGCGTTGCCACCGGCGTACTGACCTTCCTTCGCTCTTTAGGCAGCGCGCTTGGCGTCGCCATCCTTGGTGCGGTCGCGCTTGGCTACGGCCTGCCGCTTGCTGGAGAAGGCACCCAGGCGGCCAGCACCGCCGTCGAGGCCCTGGCGTTCGTGATGATCTTCTTCACCGCGGCAGCGATGCTGGTCATGGCGCTCGTCGCGCTGGTGCTGATGCCGGAAAAGCCGCTGCGCGGCCATCCCGAGGCTCCGGTGCTAGCTGACTGACAAAAGACGTGAAGCGCGTCGGCTGCATTTGATTCAAAGCGACGCGTTTCAGGAAGCTTCCACCACGCCGAGCTTCTTCTGCAGGCTGGTCGAGGAGGTCGTATACTGGAAGACGATACGCTCGCCGGGGCTGATGACGCGCTTGGCGGCCTGCGCCATCAGCGCCACCTCGTGGAAGCCCGATAGGATCAGCTTCAGCTTGCCCGGATACCAGTTGATGTCGCCGACCGCGAAAATGCCTGGCACCGATGTCTGGAACTTCTCGGTATCGACCGGAATGAGGTTCTCGTGAAGATTGAGGCCCCATTCTGCGATCGGGCCGAGCTTCATGGTCAGGCCGAAGAACGGCAGCATGCGCGTGCAAGGCACCTCGACATCGCCGTCCGGCCCCTTGATGGTGGCCGATGACAGCTGGCCGTCGGCGCCGGTCAATCCGGTCACTTGCCCGACTTGGAAATGCAGCTGCTTCATCTCCTGCATGGCATACATCTTGTTGACGCTGTCGGGCGCCGCGCGGAATTCGGGCCGCCGGTGCACCAGCGTCACGCTCCTTGCCACCGGCTGCAGGTTGAGCGTCCAGTCGAGCGCCGAGTCGCCGCCGCCGACAATGACAAGGTCGTGGCCGCGAAAATCCTCCATCCGGCGCACCGAATAGAAGACACTCTTGCCTTCATAGGGCTCGATGCCCGGGATCGGCGGACGCTTGGGCTGGAAGGAGCCGCCGCCGGCGGCAATCACCACCACCTTGGCCTCGAACACCTCATTCTCGTCGGTGGTGACGCGAAAACTGCCGTCCTCCAGCTTTTCCAGGCTGGAAACCATGCGGTTGTAGGTGAAATCGGGCTTGAACGGCGCGATCTGCTCGAGCAGTTTGTCGACCAACCCCTGCGCCGAGATCGAAGGCCAGCCTGGAATGTCGTAGATCGGCTTTTCCGGATAGAGTTCCGCGCATTGGCCGCCTGGCCGGTCGAGAATGTCGATCAGGTGGCACTTCATGTCGAACAGGCCGAGTTCGAACACGGCGAAGAGGCCGACAGGCCCTGCCCCGACAATAAGCACGTCTGTCTTGGTGATGTCGGTCATGCGATGCGCCTCGCTGTGTGTTGTCGAGACACTGCATGAGCAATCCGCCGCTGCCAAGCAGCAGCCGGCAAAAAACCGGTGTCTCAGCCCTGGCGGGCGGGCACCCGCACGACCAGACCGTCGAGCGCGTCGCGCACCTTGATCTGGCACGACAGCCGTGAGTTCGGCTGGACGTCGTAGGCGAAGTCCAGCATGTCCTCTTCCATCGCTTCCGGCTCGCCGACTTCAGCCGTCCATGCTTCGTCGACATAGACGTGACAGGTGGCGCAGGCGCAGGCGCCGCCGCATTCCGCCTCGATCCCGGGAACGGCGTTGCGGATCGCGTTCTCCATGACCGTCGAGCCGTTCTCGGCGTCCATGTCGAAATGTGTGCCGTCATGGGCGATGAAAGTCAGCTTGGTCATTTGTCACCTGAAGGGAGTCTCAGCCGAGATAATCACTCCGGCGAGCAAGTCAACTGCCGCGCGAAAGCGTCGCTCCGTGACGTTTTTCCGCAAACCGGGTTTGGCGTGGGATTCAGCGATTGATGGCGGCGATGAAATCGCGCACTTCGTCGATCAGCGTGCCGAGCCGTCTGAGCGTCTGGTTGTCTTCCGGCTGGTGCTCGATCTCGGTGGCACAATCGGCGATGGCAAAGGCACCGACACCCCGTGCCGAACCCTTCAGCCCATGCGCCAGCAGAAGCCGGTTCTTGATGTCGGCATCGAGTATTTTGTCGCGCACCGACAGCGCCTGTTGTACAAACAGCGCCAGCACCTCTTGCTCGAGGCTGCGGTCGCCCATCGTCTGGCGGGCAAGGTGTGCCAAATCGACCGGCCGTGACCGCCTTGGTCCGGATACGTCGCCCCCGGGCATTGAGAAGGCAATGCCGCTTTCGCCACGCATGAACTCGAACTCCGTTTCTTCGATCGCCCAAAAACCTAGGCGAATCCAATGGACAACGGGTTAATGAATGGCCCGGAAAAATGTTGCCAAAACGGCGCCCAAATCACGGTTGCGTTAACCTTATATTTAAAGTTTTACGTATCTCGCGGAATGCATGTTTTCTTTACCCCCCTGTGTCATTACGATACGAGGGGTCCATTTTCAGCCTCCTGCGCGTGGTACGACAAACAGAATTATAAGCCCGCGGCAGCTAGTACAGGGTAGCGAAGGCATGGCAAAGAAACCAACGACGACGAGAACTCTCGACAGCGAAGTGGCCAGGGAACTGGAAAAGGCGCTCGATCTCGACCTCAGCAATGATGTCGGCAGCGGCGACCTCGACATCGCGGCATCGATGGAGGATCTGGAAGCGCAGATATCCCAGGCCGCCGACGAGCTGGCGCGCGAGGGACGCAATCAGAAACCAGAGTCCGTGGTCAATCAGAGCCAAGTCCAGAACCAGGCCGCAAAACCCGCGCCAAAGGCCAAGCCTGCCGAGTTGCGCCCCGTGGAAACACGCAATGGCGCCCAGCCCGCGGGTTTCGCGCCGGCCAATGACGATCGCCAGAAGGACTACAAGACGCTCCTGCACAGCCTCAACAGGCGTGCCTCGAACACCATTTACTGGGTCGTTGCCTTCGTTTCGCTCGCCTGGTTCGCCGGCGCCGGTGGCTTGGCCAACCTCCTTTTCGGACCGAGCATCTGGAGAATCCGCACGCTCGACCAGTTCCTTGCCCGTCCGGAGCTGATCGGCCTGGCGGTCGCGGCGATCGTGCCCGTCATCCTGTTCTGGGCCTTCGCGGCAATGATTCGCCGGGCCCAGGAAATGCGCATCGCCGCCCAGTCGATGACCGAAGTGGCTTTCCGCCTGACCGAGCCGGAAAACCTTGCCCAGGATCGCGTCATGATGATCGGCCAAGCCGTTCGTCGCGAGGTTGCAGCCATGGGCGAAGGCATCGAACGCACGCTTGCCCGCGCCGTCGAGTTGGAAACTCTGGTCCACAGCGAAGTTAACCAGATCGAACGCTCCTATTCCGAGAATGAATCCCGCATCCGTTCGCTGGTCGATGGGCTTGGCAGCGAGCGCGAAGCCGTCGTCACTCATGCCGAGCGCGTCCGCGCTTCGATCACCGGTGCGCACGAGACACTGAAGGATGAGATCGGGGCCGCCTCCGACATCATCCGCGACTCGATCCTCAATGCGTCGACTAAATTGTCGATGACGATCACCAATTCCGGCGACACGCTCATCGACCGCATCAACGAAAGCTCGATGTCGATCTTCGATTCGGTGGAAGGCCGGCTCGATTCGATCACCGACCGGCTGTCAACCTCGGGTGAGGCTTTCGCCAGCCTTCTCGATACCCGCATTGCCAAGCTGACGGACACCACGGACGGCCTGACACGGTCGTTGACCGATCTGCTCGACGATCGCACCACCGGCATGGTGTCCCTGCTTGGCGGCGCGGCGCGCACCCTCAATTCCGAATTCGAGGCCAGCCTCAACGGCATCGAGCGGACGCTCGCCGAACGCGGCCAGGCGCTGATCAGCGAATTCCAGACCCGCGCCGAGGCGCTGGACACCGGAACGCAGAAGCTCAATGCGGCACTCGAGGCCCGCGCCCGCCAGATCAACGAGACGCTGGTCGAGCGCGCCCGCGAAATCGCCCACACCTTTGCCGAGAGCAAGGACACGCTGTCGGCGATGATCGATCAGGGCAAGACCCAGATCGGCGCCGACATGGCCGACATCGTCACCTCGACCTCCTCCATGCTCGAAGCCCGCGCCAGCGACTTCGCCGGACGCATGGAAGCCGCCCGTCACGTCGTATCGCGTTCGTTCGACAGCGACATCCAGCGGCTCGCCGACGCCCGCGTCGGCATCGAGGAAGCTGTCGAGAACCACAGCAGAAAACTGTCCGAAAGCCGCGAGCGCATGGCTGAGGCCATGCAGGCCGATCTGGCGAAGTTCGCCGAGGGCCGCGCCGGCATCGATGCGGCGGTGACCAACCAGTTGCAGAAG
>NZ_RZQG01000426.1:0-5057 GCF_003998635.1 Mesorhizobium sp. M7D.F.Ca.US.004.03.1.1 | reverse complement strand
GCAGCAGGGAAAACAGCTGGATGCCGGCCGGCAGGCCGGCGAGAAACTCGTCGAAGCGCATCAGGGCTTCGTCCGCCCGGCGCGTCTGGCCGAAGGAGCGCAGCAGCGCCGGCGTCAGTTCCGTCAGCCGCTCGCGCGCCTCCGCCGACTGGGTGACGCGATAGCGGCCGAAATGCCAGCCGCGGATGACGCGGCAGATGTCGCTTGGCCGCTGAAAGCCGAGGCCGTGCAAGGTCTGCAACGTATCGGGATCGTCGACATCGCCGGTGAACACCAGATTGCCTATGCCCGTCGACAGTTCCGGCGCGGTTTCGAAAAGAGCCGCGTAATGGCGTTCCACCTGCTGCAGCGAGGCGCGGAATGCCAGGGCAAAGGCAGAAGCATCGGCAAAGCCGAGCATGCGGGCGATGCGTTCCAGTCCTTCATCGTCTTCCGGCAGCGTGTGCGTCTGCTCGTCGGCAACCATCTGCACGGCATGTTCGACGCGGCGCAGGAACCAGTATTGACGAGCCAACGCGTCGCACGCATCGGCGGTGATCCAGCCGCGTGCGGCGAGCTGGCCGAGCATCGGCACGGTCTCGCGGCCACGCAGTTCCGGGAAGCGTCCGCCGGCGATGAGTTGCTGGGTCTGGACGAAGAACTCGATCTCGCGGATTCCACCGCGCCCGAGCTTGACGTTGTGACCCTTGACGGCGATCTCGCCATGACCCTTGTGGGCGTGGATTTGGCGCTTGATCGAATGGACGTCGGCAATCGCCGCGTAGTCCATGTATTTGCGCCAGATGTAGGGCTGCAACTCCTTGAGGAAGGCAACGCCCGCGGCCAAATCTCCGGCCACCGGACGTGCCTTGATCATGGCGGCGCGCTCCCAGTTCTGGCCGCGTGCCTCATAGTAGCGCAGTGCCGCCTCAACCGGGATCGCCAGCGGGGTCGAACCGGGATCGGGGCGGAGCCTCAGATCGGTGCGGAAGACATAACCGTGCTCGGTGCGGTCCTGCAGGATGCGCACCAGGCGGCGCGTCAAGCGCGAGAACAGCTCGGTGGCATCGAGGGGATCAGCGACAGCGGGCGCTTCCGGATCGAAGAAAACCACAAGGTCGATGTCGGACGAGAAATTCAGCTCGTGCGCGCCGAGCTTGCCCATGCCGAGCAGGATCCAGCCCGATTGCTTCGACGGATTGTCGAGATCCCGCAGTTTGAGCTTGCCCTGGCCATGTGCGTCGCGCAGCAGGAAGTCGACAGCGGCGCGGGTGCAGGCATCGGCAAGGTCGCTCAGCCGCCGCACCGTCAGCGCCGTTTCGGCTTCGCCGGCAAGATCGGCCAGCGCGATCAGGAAATGCGCCTCGGCCTTCCATTGGCGCAGCTCCATCATCAGGCTGGATTCCGAGACCGCCTCGGCGAGATAGGCCTGGTCGATGGCAGCGCCGATCGCTTTCAGCCGAGCCTCGACGGGCTGGTCGAAGAGGCCGTCCAGAATCCGCGGCCGGCGGCGTGCCGTATCGCGCAGGAACGGAGACAGATCGAAAACGGCGGCGAGGAAATCCTGGCTCTCCCCTTTGCCGGCCAGGAACTTGGCCAACCGCGTCAGCCCTTCTTCCCGCGCCGCTGAAGCGATCTCGGCCAGTTCTTGCCGCGCATGGCCTTCATCCAGCGGAGCAAGCCTGGCCGCCGGCTTCAGCAGCCAATCCGTCGCCGCCCGCTTTGCAGCCGTGCTCATCAGTGATCCTCCCGTGCCGGGAAACTCATGACCACGGATAATCCGGGATTGCCAGGCAAGAGATCAAGCCGGCCATTGTGGAACGTCATGACGGCCTTGGCGAGACTGAGGCCAAGACCGGAACCCGGCTGCGAACGGCTCTTCTCCAGCCGCACGAAACGTTCCGTCGCACGGGCGCGGTCGCCGTCGTCGGGAATACCATGGCCATTGTCGGCGACCGACAGCCGAACGCCCGCACCGACCCGCTCAAGTGCCACGCGTACGGCCGGCTGGGCGGTGGCGTCGGTCGAATATTTGATGGCGTTGTCGACGATGTTCGACAGCGCCTGGCCGATCAGTTCGCGGTTGCCGTTGACGAAGGTCGCCTCTCGGACATCTGCCTCGAGCGAGACGCCCGCCTCCTCCGCCACCGGCTCATAGAGCTCGACGACATCGCGCACGGCTTCCGCAAGATCGACGCGGTTCGTATTTTCAGACGAGTAGCCAGCCTCCAGCCGGGAGATCATCAGGATGGCGTTGAAGGTTTTTATCAGCTGGTCGGACTCGGCGATGGTGCCTTCCAGCGCCTGCCGGTAGTCTGATGTCTTGTGCTTGCCCGAAAGCGTCGCTTCGGCCCGGTTGCGAAGCCGGGTCAGCGGCGTCTTCAGATCATGCGCGATGTTGTCGGAAACCTGCTTCAGACCCTCGTTGAGCGTGGCGATCCTGGCCAGCATGGCATTGAGGTTTTCGGAGAGCCGATCGAACTCGTCACCGGCCCCGGTCACCGGCAGCCGGCCCGACAGATCGCCGCCCATGATGCGGCGGCTAGCTTCCGACACGCTGTCGATGCGCTTCAGCGCGGCGCGGCCGACAAAGAACCAGATTAGCAGTCCGCCAAGCCCCATCATGCCGAGCGCCAGCATCAAAGCACGGCGGATGACAGCGCGGAACCGCTCCGGCTCGCCGAGGTCGCGGCCGACCAGCATGATCATCTGGTTCGGCAGCCGCAGCACCAGCGCAATGGCGTTGTGGCCCTTTTCGCCCTGCGCCTGCGCATCGCTCTGTTCGGATTGGGTGCTACCCTGCTCGGCTGGCAGATTGCGCAGACGCTCAAGTTCTCCTTCGCCAAAGCGCTGATAGGAGAAAGGGCTGCTGGTCCAGCCTTCGGCTTCGAGAACGCCAGGTTCGAGGCTCTGCACATTGCCGGTCAGGATCTGGCCGTTGGCGTCGGCGATCAGATAGAGGTTGGCGCCGGGCTGGCGCGAGCGCTGCTCCACCACGCGCACCAGGATCGGCAGACCGCCGCGCTGATAGGCGCGGGCAAGGCCGAGCACCTCGTCGTTGATGGTCTCCTGCGTCTGCGCGGTCAGCATGCGCGCCGACAGCGAGGTCATGTAGAAGACGAGCAGCACCGCGCAGAGCGCGAAGAGCAGGAGGTAGAGCGCCGAAAGCCGCGCTGCCGTCGTCTTCATGATGGCTGGCACGGAAAGAGCCATGCTGCTGCTAGCCGCTCTTCAGCATATAGCCGGCGCCGCGAACCGTATGCAGGATGGGCTTGTCGAAGCCCTTCTCGATCTTCCCGCGCAGCCGCGAGACATGGACGTCGATGACATTGGTCTGCGGATCGAAATGATAGTCCCAGACATTTTCCAGCAGCATGGTGCGCGTCACCACCTGGCCGGCATGCCGCATCAGATACTCCAGCAGGCGGAATTCACGCGGCTGCAGCGTGATCTCGCGCGCCGCGCGGCGCACCGAATGCGACAGCCTGTCGAGTTCGAGATCGCCGATGCGGTAGACGGTTTCCGCTTCCTTGGCGCTGGCGCGGCGGTTCAGCACCTCGACACGGGCCAGAAGCTCGGAGAAGGCATAGGGTTTCGTCAGGTAATCGTCGCCGCCGGCGCGGAGGCCGGTGACCCTGTCATCGACCTCGCCGAGCGCCGACAGGATCAGCACCGGCGTCGTGTTGCCCCTGGATCTCAGACCGGCGATGACCGACAGGCCGTCGCGACGCGGCATCATCCGGTCGATGACCATCACGTCGTAGTCGCCGGCATCGGCGAGCGCGAAGCCGGTTTCGCCGTCACCGGCGACATGCGCGGTGTGACCGGCCTCGGTAAAGGCTTTCTGCAAGTAATCCGCAGCCTCGCGATCGTCTTCTATGACGAGAATCTTCATAGGGCTGTTATACGCGATTTCGCCGGAAGGTTGAGTGGCAGACATCTGCATTGTGGCCTTTGCCAAAGCGCATCGCGATCAAGATCATCCGAAGCCGTGCGCGATAAGTCCTCGCTCCCGATGTTGTTGCGTCAGACCGCAGAAGCGCTTTTGAATTGTGCGGCAGCGGGCGATGGGAGGCCCGCTGCCGCCGGGGGAGAGCGCGATGACTGACTAACGCGCGCTCCTCCATGCTTTCCCGTGCGGCGGCTCGGGGGTGTTTGAAACTGCCGCACTGGAAAAGTCGAACAGCTTCCGAAACCGAACTCCGGTTCCGGAGCCAGCGTCAGCCCTTGGCGACGGGCAGCGCGACGAAACGATTGGCGTCGTCGTGGGTGATCTGCATCAGCACTGCCTTGCGGCCGGATTTGACTGCTTCGGCCATCGCCTTGGTGACGTCTTCGATGCCGTTCACTTCGTTCGAATTGACCGACGTGATGATGTCACCGGGCTGGATGCCGCGATCGGCGGCGTCGCTGTCGGGGTCGACATCGGTCACCACCAGCCCCTTGCCGTTTTCGGACTTGGTAACGGTCAGGCCGAGATCAGCGAGCGAATCTGGCTTGGCCGGAGCGGCGGGCTGCGGCTGGTCGGCAGACGCCTGCTTGTCGCTTGAGGGCAACGTGCCGAGATCGACCTTGACCGTCTGGCTCTTGCCGTCGCGCCACACGGTGACATCGACCGACTTGCCAGGCGAATAGGCGCCGATCAGCCGGGCCAGTTCCTTCGGCGAAGCAACGTCCTTGCCTTCGACCTGGGTGATCACGTCGCCGGCCGTGATACCGGCCTTCTTTCCTGGGCCGTTGTCCTGGGCGCTGGAAACCAGCGCGCCGTTGTTGGACTTCAGACCGAGCGACTCAGCGATGTCGGAAGTGACCGGCTGGATTTCGACACCGAGCCAGCCGCGCTGCACGGAACCGCTCTTCATCAGGTCCTCAACGACCTGCTTGGCGGTCGAGGCAGGGATGTCGAAGGCAATGCCGACGCTGCCGCCCGAAGGCGAGAAGATCGCGGTGTTGATGCCGACGACCTGACCGTCGAGGTCGAAGGTCGGGCCACCGGAATTACCCCGATTGACCGGAGCGTCGATCTGGATGAAATCGTCATACGGACCCGCGCCAATGTCACGGCCACGCGCCGAGAC
>NZ_RZQG01000425.1:0-5073 GCF_003998635.1 Mesorhizobium sp. M7D.F.Ca.US.004.03.1.1 | reverse complement strand
CAGCTTGGGCGGAAATCCCTCGGCTTTGGCAATCGCGGCGTCCTCACGGACGGCGGCGATGATGCGCTGGGCAACCGGGCCGCCCTTGAGGTAGCGGCTGTCATCGGACAGGGGCATGAATGAACTCTCTGGCTGGAACGTGCCGCCGAGATAGCAAAAGAATACAGCGAAGGGCAGCATGAAAGCGAACCGCTGTGCCCTTGGCGCGACGTTCAGGCGCAGTCTTGCCTGCTGTCAGGCCAATTTTACTCGAAAACGGAAAGGGCAGCGCGGTTTCCCGTGCTGCCCTTCCTGACCGGCCGCATCCCCATACGGCCCGTCCCCCGTATCCCTAAACTAGCCTCGAAAAGCGGACTGCTTTGCCGGCCAAGTGATTCGCAAGGATTATTATATCACCTCGACCGTGGTTCCGACATTGACCCGCTCATAGAGGTCGACGACGTCCTCGTTGCGCATGCGGATGCAACCCGATGACACCGCGCCGCCGATCGTCCATGGCTGGTTGGTGCCGTGGATGCGGTACTCGGTCGTGCCGAGATAGAGCGCGCGTGCACCAAGCGGGTTCTCCATGCCGCCGGCCAGATAGGTCGGCAAATAGCGGCCCTTGGCGGCCTCGCGCTTGATCATCTGCGCCGGCGGGCGCCAGTCCGGCCACTCGCGCTTGTTGGTGATCTTGTGCGTGCCCGACCATTCGAAGCCCGGCTTGCCGGTGCCGACGCCATAGCGCCGTGCCTTGCCGTTCTTCTCGACCAGGAACAGGAAATTCTGCGTGGTGTCGATGACGATCGTGCCCGGCTTCTGCCCCCCGTCATAGGCGACTTCCTGCGGCAGGTAGATCGGGTTGATCTGAGGACGTGCGACCATGCGCTTGGCCGGTGCCTGGACGCCCGCCGTCTGCACCCGGTCGGGCTGCGCCGGTTGCGCGGTGCGCAGGCGCGGCTGCTGCTGCACGGCCTGGCGATTCTGCCGGACGATGCCGGGCGCGCGGCCAAGCTGCAGCACCCAGGGTGCGGAAAGGTCGGGGCTCACCATCACCGGCGGCCGGTCGGCATAGCGGTCGCCGGCTGTGGAGGGCGTGACGCCGGCGGCAAACACAGCCACCGCGCCGAGCACGGGAAACAGAACTGTCTTCATCGGAACGCACCTTGATCGTCTGATACAAACGGGTGGAAACGCCCGCCCGGTTCGGCGATCATTGGCGTGGAAGCAGCAACCGAAACATGAATCGGAATGCGTAAAATGCGCAAGTGTCAGTAAACCTTTTGGTGTGGTTACCGCCGGGTTCAGGAATCTGGTAAAGCCGCAGTAAATGCAGCGCAAAAGCGCATTAACGAACGGATTTTGGCTTATGGACAAGGAAAACACCGGCCTGCTCGCCGGTCCCGACGGTGTCGCGCGCTGCTTCTGGCACGGCAATCTGCCGGACTATCTGCACTATCACGATCATGAATGGGGCCGGCCCGTCGCCGATGACCGCAGGCTGTTCGAAAAGATCTGCCTCGAAGGCTTTCAGTCGGGCCTGTCGTGGCTGACCATCCTGCGCAAGCGGGAGAATTTTCGCGAAGCCTTCGCCAATTTCGAATTCGACAAGGTCGCCGCCTTCACCGACAGGGATGTCGAACGCCTGCTCGGCAATGCCGGCATCATCCGCCATCGCGGCAAGATCGTGTCGACGATCAACAACGCCAAGCGCGCCCGCGAGATGGCCGACGAGTTCGGCTCGCTGGCCGCCTGGTTCTGGAAGTTCGAGCCCGGCAAGGACGAGCGGCCGCAGATCGTCGACCTCGCCCATCTGCGCGCCAACCCGACCACGGCGGTCTCGGTGCGGATTTCGAAGGAGTTGAAGAAACGCGGCTGGAGCTTCGTGGGGCCTACCACGGTCTACGCCTTCATGCAGGCGATGGGCCTGGTCAACGACCACCTCGAGGGCTGTGTCTGCCGCAAAGAGGTTGAGAAGCAGCGGAAGGCCTTCAAAAGGCCGAAGTAGGTCGCCTTTCCTTCTCCCACAAGGGGAGAAGGAAGAGCGCTGCCTTGCGTCAGGTGCCGTTGGCGCTGGCCAGCACCAGGCCGGCGACGATCGCCACCACCGTGGCCACGGTCGGGTAGATCACCAGCAGGCCGGTTATCAGCGCGTCGCGCATGGATGGACCCTTGCCGGTTTCGGCGGGGATTTCGAATGGGCCGGCGGCATGGCTGGCCATTTTCGGAGCGTGGGTGTCGGCCGGGCGCAAGCGTGCGGGCAGTTCGGTATCGCTATCGATGGCGTGAAATCTTGCTGTGCTGGTCATGGCCGCGAACCCCTCATCTTGGCGCGTTTATCTCTTGCGATTGTGTCGGCACGATGCCGCGCTCATGGCGGGATTGTTTTATTTTCGCTGCGGTTTGTTTCAGGGCGGTTGGGTTTCGCCGTCTTCCCTTGGGGAGAGGCCAGAGGGCTGACCCTTGCCGCCCCCAACCTCTTCGGCTAGGACACCCGCGTTGCGAAAATCGCAACATTGCCGACCTGCAAGCACCACAAAACACCGAGCAAACACCAATGGCCGACAAATCGGAAAAGACGAAAGCGCGACTGCCGCGCGGTTTTGCCGACCGCAGCGCCGAAGACATCCGCGCCGTCGAGAAGATGATGGCGACGATCCGCTCGGTCTATGAGCTCTATGGTTTCGAACCGGCCGACCAGCCGCTGATCGAATACACCGATGCGCTGGGCAAATTCCTGCCCGACCAGGACCGGCCGAACGAAGGCGTGTTCTCCTTCCAGGATGACGACGACCAGTGGCTGTCGCTGCGCTATGATCTGACCGCGCCGACGGCGCGCTTTGTCGCCGAGAATTACGAGCGGCTGCCCAAACCCTATCGCAGCTACCGCTCGGGCTGGGTGTTCCGCAACGAGAAGCCAGGTCCGGGCCGCTTCCGCCAGTTCATGCAGTTCGATGCCGACACGATCGGCACGCCGGGCGTGGCCGCCGACGCCGAAATGGCGATGATGATGGCCGACGTGATGGAGGCGCTCGGCATCAAGCGCGGCGACTATGTCATCCGCGTCAACAACCGTAAGGTGCTCGACGGCGTGCTGGAAGCGATCGGCCTCGGCGGCGAGGAGAATGCCGGCCGCCGGCTGACGGTGCTGCGGGCAATCGACAAGCTCGACAAGCTCGGGCCGGAAGGCGTGAAGCTTCTGCTTGGGCCGGGGCGCTGGGATGGCGGCAAGGAAGGCGAGGGCGATTTCGCCAAGGGCGCAGGGTTGAACAACGGGCAAGCCGAGGCGGTTCTTCTCGCGACAGCGAGGACTATGCAGGCCGGCCAGGATTCCATGGTCAATTCGAACGCGACCTATCAGGAAGGCGTTGGAGAACTCACGACGATTGAAGCCCTGGTCCGGGCGGCGGGATATGGCGAGGACCGTATTGCCATGGACCGTTCTGTCGTGCGCGGCCTGGAATACTACACCGGGCCGGTCTTCGAAGCCGAACTGCTGGCCGAGATCCCCAACGAGGACGGCCAGATTGTCCGCTTCGGCTCGGTTGGTGGCGGCGGCCGCTATGACGGACTGGTCTCGCGCTTTCGCGGCGAACCGGTGCCGGCGACCGGCTTTTCCATCGGCGTTAGCAGGCTGATGACGGCGCTGAAGAACCTCGGCAAGCTCGACGCCTCGGATGTGATCGCGCCGGTCGTGGTGCTGGTCATGGACAAGGATACCGACAGCCTCGGCCGCTACCAGAAGATGGTGTCGGAACTGCGCGCTGCCGGCATCCGTTCCGAAATGTATCTCGGCGGCGCGGGCATGAAGGCGCAGCTCAAATATGCCGACCGGCGTGGTTGTCCGGTCGCTGTCATCCAGGGCGGCGATGAGCGCGCCAAGGGCGAGCTGCAGATCAAGGACCTGATCGAAGGCGCCCGCATGTCCGCCGAGATCACCGACAATGCCGAATGGCGCGCCGCGCGTCCGGCGCAGGTGACGGTGGCGGAGGGCGAGCTGGTCGCAGAGGTGAGGAAGATCCTGGCGGCGCAGGCCGAGGAGAGGGCACGTGGCAAGTAGAGCGCCGGCCTTCGCCTGGATCGTTGGCTCCTCTGGTTTGGGACCAGAGGGTCGTGCAGCACTGAGGTTAGTAAATTGACCTCCCGCTACCCCGCCATATCAACCGACATCACCAACCTCTTCGTCACACGCAACACGCATGCGGTCGAGGTTGCCATATTGCAGCCGGCCGACCCCTTCCTCGACATGGCCGGCGAGGATTTGCGCCGCCGCATCTTCCTGACCGAAAGCGAGACCGGGCAGACATTGTGCCTGCGGCCGGAATTCACCATTCCGGTCTGCCTTGATCACATAAGTTCGCAGGCCGGCACGCCGCGCCGTTATTCCTATCTCGGCGAGGTGTTTCGCCAGCGCCGCGAGGGCGGCAACGAGTTCTTCCAAGCTGGCATCGAGGACCTCGGCGACCGCGATACCGCTGAAGCCGATGCGCGCTCGGTGGCCGACGCGCACGCGCTGCTGTCGCTGGTGCTGCCTGGCCAGGTACTGGCGATCACGCTCGGCGACCAGACCATTTTCGAGGCGGTGCTGGCAGCCCTTGGCCTGCCGCGCGGCTGGCGCATGCGCCTTGCCCGCGCCTTCGGTTCGGCGCCGATGCTCGAGGCGGCTCTGGCCGATCTCGCCAACCCGCCGCGCAACAGCCAGCTCTCCGGCCCGGTTGCCGCTCTTGTCCTCGATGGTGATCTGGACGGTCTTTCCACCCACATCGCCAGCGGCATGGAAGAGGCAGGCCTTTCAGCCTCCGCCGGACGCGCCCCGGCCGACATTGCCCGGCGGCTGATCGAGAAAGCCGAATTGCGCAGCGTGCGGCTGTCGAACGAGGCTTTTTCGGCGCTGAAGAGTTTTCTGGCAATCGACGTTCCGCTTGATGGCGCGGCCCAGGCACTGGCGACCTTCGCCAACGGCGCCGGGCTGTCGCTCGATACCGCGCTGGAAAAGTTCGCTGCCCGTGCCAAGGCGATCGACGCGCATGGCTTGCCGGCCGAAAAAATCCGTTACGACGCCGCCTTCGGCCGCCCGCTCGATTACTACACCTG
>NZ_RZQG01000424.1:0-5075 GCF_003998635.1 Mesorhizobium sp. M7D.F.Ca.US.004.03.1.1 | reverse complement strand
GCCAAAAAGTTGCAGACTTTTTGGATAACATCATGCGCCAAAACAACAAGTTAGAACGAAATAACGGGTCATTTCGTTCTAGAGCAATTCCAGGAAAAGTGTGAAACGGTTTTCCGTCCGGAATTGCGTCAAATCAACGGGATAGAGCGGTTCGGCGTTTCCGTTAGACGGTGAACCGCTCTAGTCAGTCAGGCCGTAGAGGCGTGTGCGAAACGCCACCTTGTCCTTCAAATATGTGGTTTTGAGAACGTCCACAACATGCGATCGCCAGGCGTCGCTGAAGCCGTCATAGTCCTTGTAGAAGCCCTGCTTGTTGAAGATGTAGCGCGAGACGAAGTCCGACAGCACGAAATCCGAGATCAGCCGGTTGGTCAGCCAGGCGTCAGGATGATCCGGCTTGGCGCGGATCACCAGGAAGCGCTGCTGCGGGAAGACATCCTCGATCTTGAGGTGGCCGAGCTGGGCGATCTCGCGCTTGGCAGCGTTGAGGAAGGGAAAGTTGCCGTCTTTGGTGATCAGGTCGGCATGGCTCTGGATCCAGGTCTGCAGCCAGACCTTGTCGACATCGGTCAGGTTGCGGTTCGGCTCGGCATCGCGGATCAGCGCGCGCACCACCATCTCGGCGCGGTGCTCGAGATAGCCTGAGGCCTCGATCCAGGAGGCGCGCGGCAACTCGATGCGGCCGGTGGTGGCGAGGAACTTGAACACCTTGTCGGCGTCGTTGATCGAGAGATAGCTGACCTGCCACGGCCGCGAACGGCGAAAGCCAGGTGCAGCCGGATCGCTGATCACCGTCGTCATGTCCGGGTCGACGAACACGTAAAGGCCGCCGAAATGGCTGGTCCAGTAGGCGTTGTGGCGGAAGATCACCTGGTCCGGCACCAGCGCGTTCTCGCGGATGTCGCCGCAGATCTTGGCGAGCTCGACCATGCGGGTCAGCATGGCGTTGTCACGCCAGGCGTCAGGCTCCTGCTTCAGCCGGTCGACGAGCTTGCCGAGTTCGGCGGCCTTGCCCAACACATCCTCGGCTGACAGCACCTTGAACTCGACCTGGCTGATCGACAGCAGGTCCTCGATGTCGTTGACCTTGGGAACGGAATCCTCGATCTCGCCGTAGATGACGTCCTTGATGGTCAGCGCGTCGATGGCGCGCTGGTTCTTGGACATGAACTCGAACATCAGCTGCGAGGTGTTGGAGAAGGCGGTGTGCACCACCGGCAGGTCGATCTGCGACGGCGTCAGGATGATGAAGCGGCGGTTGACCTCGTTGGGATCGAGATAATCATAGTCACCGCATTCCTCGGCCACTTCGGGCGAGAAGCCGGTGCGGTCGATCTGGAAGCTCTTCAGCTTGGTCGGCTTCAGGCCGAATGCAGCCAGCGCCTTGTTATAGCGCTGGATCAGATGCGGCTCGTCGACCGTCAGCAGCCGGCCATAGATCAGCTCATTGTCGCGCAGAAGATCGGGTTTCTTGGCGTGGGTCATTGCCTACCTTTAGGCATTCCATAGCCCCTTCTTCTTCATCTCCTCCATCTCGCGCGCGGCCCGTTCGCGCAGGCGGGCGTCGCGCAGCAGCTTTTGCACAGCGGAGTCGTCGGACTTGTCGGAATAGCGGAACTCGCTATCGGCGTAGCGGTTGATCTCCTGCATGACCATGTCCATCGAGAACGGTCCGCGCAGTTCCTCGATCATCGCTTTCTTCTCGTCGTAGCCCTTGTGCATGAAGACTTCCGGCTTCTCGAACCAGTCGTCGGGAAGCTCGATGTCCATGGCGCGCATCTTGATGGCGTCGGTGACGTTCTTGATGGCGCGGCCGGTGAAGCGCGGCTCGGCATCCTTGATCAGGTGCAGATAGGTGCCGATGTCGGCCATCGACTTCGGCGCGCCGTTCTCCTTCATGTAGCGTTCGTAGACCTTGATCAGCCCGTCCTCTTGCGGCTTCTCGTGTTCCTCATAGGCTTCGGTCACGGCGCGCTGGATTTCCTGCGCGGCGTAGAGATCGTGGTCGCCGAGCGGGATCTTGTGGTTCTTGCCGGCGAGCAGCACGAAGATGTCGATGTAGTCGTCGCGCGACTGCGGCCCGTCGACCAGCCAGCGGGCGCCGGCGCGCTGGCGCAGCGCGTCGTCGACGTTCTCGGGATAGTTGGAGAACATGCCGAACGAGCAGTTGCCGCGCACCACGGTGGCGGCGCCGGCGAAGGCATCCATCAAGACGCCTGTGATCTCCTGCTGGCCGGCCGAGGCGCGGTCGTCGGAGCGGCGCGCCGCCACCTGATCGATGTCGTCGATAGTGCCGAAGCCGATGACGCGCGGGTCCAGCACATTGTTGATGAACTGGCGGCAGTTCTGGCCCGACTTGCCCTGGTAGGACGAGATCTGGTCGACGCCGAAATTCTCATAGGCGAAGGGATAGCCGGCGACCTGGCAATAGCCGTTGACGAGGCCGGCGATCATCTGGATCAGCGTCGTCTTGCCGGTGCCGGGCGCGCCGTCGCCGATGAAAGTGAACAGGAAGCCGCCGAGCTCGACGAACGGATTGAGTTCGCGCTCGAAGTCGTAGGCCATCAGCATCTTAGCGAGCTTGACCGACTGGTATTTGGCGATGTGGTTGCCGACGACCTCTTCCGGCTTCTTGAAGGTCATCACCAGCGGCTTGGAGCGCTTGCCCGGCGCGACGTCGAAACCATCGAGGGTGAAATCGTCGGCATCGATGCGGATATGGGCGTTCTCGAACGGGCCGATGCCGTCGAAGCGACCCTTGCGCGCCAGAAGCCCGTCGATGGTGACGCGGGCAAAGGCGCGTGCCCTTGTCATCAGGTCGGCGTCGTCGGACGATCCCGAGATTGCCTTGTCAAGGCCGGCGAGGATCGACTTCACCGCATCCTGCGGCGTGTCGAACAGGAAGTCCGGTTCGGGACTATCGTTGGGCGCCTCGCCGTCGCTGTCGATCAGCTGGAACAGATAGGAGGCGAGGCTGAAGGCTGAGATGTAAGCCGAGGCCGACAGAAGCTTCTTGAAGGTGGACGCCTCGTCGCCTTCGAGCGGTGCGCGCGTGTTCCTGGCCTGCAGGCTTTCGAGGTCCGAGCCTTCGGCAAAGACGTCCGATATGGCCAGCGCGATCGCCGTGCCGCGCCGGGCGCGAAACAAGAGCGTGTGCTGCGGAATGGTCAGCAGCTGGTCGTCGGGATGGACGGCGCCGACTGTCTTCGACAGCTCGACCTCGCGCGTGCGGCGCACCGAACCGACCGAGACGGTGGAGACGAAGCGGCGGTTGGTGCCGGCAAGTGCTGTGCCGGACTCGCGTGACGGATCCTCCAGCACGACAATGCGGGTGATGAAGCTCTGCGCGGTGGCGCGATGCTTCTCTATGGCGGCTTCCGGGATGGTGGTCAGGCCGGTATCCATGAAGGGTGCTCCGTGGTGTGACGGTCAGACGTCTGAGATGACCTGTCCGTTGGACAGGATGTGAACCTTGTAGCCGGCAAAAATCTTCTGCGCCTCGCCGGCTGCGTAGAGCGCCTGGTAGGCTTCGTGCGGGATCAGCGCATGGTTTTCGTAGCTCGACACGCCCTGGCGCGCGGCTTCCAGATCGTCGGTGTTGATGAAGAATTCCTGCGTCGTCTTCTCGCTCGAAAACAGCCCCTTGCGGCCGGGTTTCTCGCCCTTGGAGTAGACCTCCTGGATGGTCCAGGTCAGCAGCCAGGCATTTTCCGGCTTGCGCACCTTGGCCAGAACCTCGGTCACCGTCGAATTGTTGTCGGTGATGCCGGCCGAATAGAACGGGCCGAGCACGACGCGACGCAACTGCTTGGGGTGCAGCGGCTCGAAATCCTTGTCGAGGTTGACGGCGATGGTCGCCGGCGACAGCGTATAGGCGGAATTCTTCTCTGTGAAATCGTCGAAACGGTGGGCAAGCTCGGGATTGAGCAGGCCGTCGACCGGCAGCGGAATGTCGATCGTCTCGTTCAGCTTGCCGTTTCTGTCGACGAGCTGGCGGATCATCGCTTCGGAAGAATCCTCCACCGTCACCATGTAGACCAGCGGCAGGTTGGCACTGCCGTCGAACGTCGCCCAGTGGACGAGATAATAAGGTCGCGCCGTCTTCGGATTGACCGAGACGTTAGCCGTTTGCGCCAGTGTGAACGGGCCGAACGTGTTCTCGCTTTTCACGTCCTCGAGATAGAGCCGCTCGGCCATCGACTTCTGCAGCGCCTCGGGGAATTCCTTGTGGCGCAGGATGAAGTCGGCCATTTCCTCGCGCAACTCGCCGGCCAGCGGAATGTTGGCAAGCCGCGCATCGGCCTGGCGGCGATCGTTTTCCAGTTCGAGCAGGTTCTGGAAGACCGGGAAGCCACTTTCGGCGCGCGAAATGCGGAACGTGTCCATGAAGCCTAGCCGGTTGCGCCAGCAGGCAAACGACTTGTCGAGCCGGGCAATGTATTCGGCGACGATCTTGGCGACGATGCCATGCCGGTAGAGCGGCGAGCGATCGTCGCGCATGAACACTTCAAGGCCGCTGAGCGCGGCCGTGATGGCGGAGAAATACCGTGCAGCCGCTTCGTTTTCGGGGGTCATGCCTGTGCGCTCGCGGGCAGTCCTGTCACCCCTAAGACTGCACGTAGTTTGCCGAATTGTGCTTCTTCAACACCTCGTCGAAGCGGCGGGCGAAGGCATCGTCGGCCAGCTTCTTGCGGCGCTGGATGTCGGCGCTGGCGACCATGTTCTTCTCGTGCATCTCGAGCAGGTCGCCGATGTGCTTCTGCGATGCAGCACCGATGCCGGCCATGGTTTCCTCGGCCGTGTTGTCGACCTGGCTGCCCAGCGTGTTGATCTTGTGGGCGACGTCCTGCTGGGCGGCGGTCTTCAGCGAATCTTCCAGCGCCTTGTAGAGCACGATGCGCTGCTCGGTATCGATGGTCAGCTTGTTGATCAGCGTCGATTGCGCGGCGATCTGGTTGTTGAGCGAATCAACGAAGGTCTGGAACATCGAGGTGTAGCGCTCGAGCGTCTGGCTTTCGGCCAGCAGTTCCTGCTCCTTGGCCTGCTTTTCGTTGTATTCCGTCGCCAGCTTGGAG
>NZ_RZQG01000423.1:0-5080 GCF_003998635.1 Mesorhizobium sp. M7D.F.Ca.US.004.03.1.1 | reverse complement strand
CCCACCGCCATATTCGCCCCCAAGCGCCAAGCCCTGCAGCATGCGCAGCGCGACCAGGATGATGGGGGCTGCGATGCCCCAGCTCGCGGAACCTGGAAGCAGGCCGACCAGGAACGTCGAACTGCCCATGATCAGGATGGTCACAAGAAACGTATATTTGCGGCCTACGAGATCGCCGATACGGCCGAACACCAGCGCGCCGAATGGGCGCACCAGGAAGCCGGCAGCGAAAGCCAACAGGGCGAAGATGTTGCGTGTCGCTTCGGGATACTGGCTGAAGAACGTGGCGCCGATAAAGGCCGCCAGCGAGCCGTAGAGATAGAAATCATACCATTCGAAAACGGTGCCGAGCGAGGAAGCGAAGATGACTTTCTTCTCCTCTCGCGTCATGCCGCGGCTTGCTCCGCCGGCGGTTGATGCCATTGCCATTGAGTTATCCTCCCGTGAGACCCTTGTCCTCGATACTGCGCGACAATGTCCGTGTTCTCCTCCGAACGCGGACTCAAGCACAGCCATCACGGAAAAAATGACAGAAAGCAGCCGCCAAAGGCAGCGCGTCTTTGGGATTATGACTTTGGTATTAGGTGCGCTGCGGGATGAAGCGGAGCGAGCGGCGAAACCCGTCAGCCCTTGAGCGCTTCGAGCAGGCCGATAGCGGCCATCATGTCGCGCTTGCGGGCCGCGCGGCGCGCGACCGCTTCGGCGTCCTGCCCCCATTGCTCGATTTGCCAGTCCTCGTCGACATGGCCGGCAGCCCAGGCAGCCTCAGCGTCGAGCTCGCCGAAATCGACAGCCAGTGCCAGCAGCGCCGAACCGGTCAGCGACGTCATCACGTGGATGGCGGCCAGCCGCAGCGGTTCGGCGCGCTGGGCAAGATGGCCGCCCAGCACGGCGATGCTTTCGCGTGGCTGCTCGACATGGATGATCCCCTCAGCGAGATTGAAGCGAGCCCCAAGCGTCGCCCTCGCCCAATCGATCACCGGGTCCCAATGCTGGTTCTGCCGCTCCACCAGCCCCTGCGGCGCGTCGGCGCGGTAACAGAGCAGATCGGATGAGGCGAAGCGGAGAATGTCTTCCAGCACCGCCTGCGGATCGCTGGCGACGCCATCGATAGCAGTGTTCACAAGCCGCATCACCGGCATGGTCACCGGATCAATGGTCTCGCCCTGTGCGGCGAATTCGTCGGCGACGAGCGCTGCTGCTGCCTCGGTCGGCAGGGCCAGCAGTGCCTTGCCCGGCGTGCGCACTGGCTTGCCGTCGAGATGCACGGCAAAGCCGTCTTCCACCGGCGCGACCGAGACGGTCTTGTAGAAGCGCTTCGGCAGATGCGTTTTCATCTGGATCTGGGCGCGACGCACAGGATCGGGATCGGAGAGATATTTGCCCGCCTCGAGGTCGTTGAGGATATCACGCATAGAAGTCTCTCTCACACCGGCGTCAGCTTGCGCACCGGCCGGTTGACGATGATCAGGCCGGCAGCAATCAGGCCAAGTGCCAGAAAAATGCGCATGGTCAGCGGCTCATTCAAGAACATGGCGCCGCACAAAACGCCGAAAACCGGCGACAGGAAGGTGAAACTGGACAGGCCTGACGCCGGATAGCGCCGCAGCAGCCAGAACCACAGCACATAGGTAAAGGCGACGATGTAGACCGCCTGGAAAAGCAGAGCCAAAGTCGGCAGCACGGTCGGGTCGCGGACAGGCGGACCGGCGAGAGGCAGCACCAATATGCCGACGATTGCAGCACCGGCGAGCTGATAGAGCAGAAGCTTTTCAGCACTCGCCTCCACCAGCTTCGAACGCTTGATGAGAATGTTGGTCAAGGCCCAGAAAAATCCGGAGCCAAGACTCAGGAGATCGCCGAACAACATGTCTCCGCTACCGCCAAGCTTGTCGGAAAAAACCGCGGCAAGGCCGGCAAACGCCAGCAGCAGGCCAAGGAACTTGCGCAGGGTGATCTGTTCGCCGAGCAGGAAATGGCCGCCGAGCAGCATCCAGAACGGCATTGTGTTGACCAGCAGCGTGTTGCGGGCAACGGTGGTGTGCTCCAGACCAACATAAAGGCAAAGGAACTCGATGCCGAAAAGCACGCCCACTGTGATGCCGGCGATCAATGTCCCATCATGCGTGAAAAGCGCTATGCCGCGCCACCGGCACCAGGCGAAGACGCAAAGACCGCCGATGATCGAGCGCGCAATCGACAGGAAGACGGGGTCGTAGCCGGCGTAGGAGACCTTGGCGGCGACGTAGTTCAGCCCCCAGGAAAATGTCAGACCGACCATGATGGCGGCGGCGGCCAGGTCGACCGTGTCGCGCCGGTCGAGCGTGTCGGTGGCGCCGCTCAAGATCAGTCCTCCGCGCTGGCGTCGTCGAAGCCGATCAGGTTCCAGCTCTGGCGCATATGCGGCGGCATTGGCGCGGTGACATCGATGACACCCTTGTCCGGATGCGGAATGATGATGCGGCGGGCGTGCAGATGCAGGCGGTTTTGAATACCGCCGGGGAAATCCCAGTTGGTGTCGGCCTCGAAATATTTCGGATCGCCCAGGATCGGGCAGCCGATGTAAGCGGCATGGACACGAAGCTGGTGGGTGCGGCCCGTGTAGGGCTCCATTTCCAGCCAGGTCATCGTCTGCGCCGCCTGTTCGATGATGCGGTAATAGGAGACGGCGTGGTCGGCGCCCTTTTCGCCATGCGCGGCGACACGGACACGGTCACCGTCCGGCGTCGGCTCCTTGATCAGCCAGGTCGAGATCTTGTCCTCGCGCTTGGGCGGCACGCCCTTGACCAGCGCCCAATAGGTCTTCTTGGTCTCGCGGGCGCGAAACGCTTCCGAGAGCTTCATGGCGGCAAGCCGGGTGCGGGCGACGACCAGCACGCCCGAGGTATCGCGATCGAGCCGGTGCACGAGCCGCGGCTTCTCGCCCTTCTGGTTGCGCCAGGCCTCCAGCATGTCGTCGACATTGCGGGTGACGCCCGAGCCGCCTTGCACGGCAAGGCCCGCCGGCTTGTTGAAGACAAAGACCTTGGGATCTTCATGGATCAGCATCTTGGCGAGAACATCGGCATCGCCCTGGTTGCGGATCGAGTGACCGGTCAGCGCGCTCTCGCCCTTCTTGTCCACCTCAAGCGGCGGCACGCGCACCATCTGGCCGGGCTCGACACGGGTGTCGGCCTTGACGCGGCCGCCGTCGACGCGGATCTGGCCGGAGCGCAGCAGCTTTTGCAGGTGGCCAAAACCAAGGCCCGGGAAGTGGGTCTTGAACCAGCGATCGAGCCGCATGCCCGCCTCGCCGGCCTCCACCGTAATCTGTTCAACGCCTGCCATATCTTTTCGCTTATCCGTTTCCCAAGCAGGGCTCGGCCTGCTCTCGGCGCGGCAATAGCATTATGAAACGGTTCTTGCGAGCCAAAGTCCCAGAAACAGGGCGATAATGGCGCCAATGACACTGGCAAGGGCATATCCGAACGCCGGCAACGTGGCTCCCCGCTCCCAAAGCGTCGCGAAATCGAGCGAGAACGCGGAAAAAGTGGTGAAGCCGCCGAGGATGCCGGTGGCAATGAACAGCCTGAGCTCGTTCGATCCGCCGCGGCGCGCCAAGATGGCGATGAACAGGCCCATGGCGAACGAGCCGGCGATGTTGATGGCCATCGTGCCCCAGGGATAGTTGGGGCCGACAAGGCGCAGCGCGCCCATGCTGGTGAGATGACGAATACCGGCGCCGATGCCGCCGCCGACCACAACGAGAAGCAGATTGAACATGACCGTTACTGCCCCTGACGGGACGGCGAGGTCAATCCCCTGTTTGCGTAGGCGCAGGCACCGCGCAAACAGTTGAACGCGTCAGGAACCGCCGCTCGCGCCCGTTGTCGAGCGAGAACATGCCACCCCTGCCCGGCACGACGTCGATGATGAGATCGGTGTGCTTCCACACCTCATATTGTGAAGCGCTGATATAGACCGGCGTCTTGTCGATCTCGCCGAGCAGCACATCATTGTCACCGACGATGAAATCCCCCTGGGGATAGCACATGGGCGAGGAGCCATCACAACAACCGCCCGACTGGTGAAACAACACCGGACCATGGTCAGCGATGATTTCAGCTAGAAAGGTTCTGGCTGCCGGCGTGACTGAGACTTTTCCCAGGGAAACCTTGTCGAGCATGCCGTCCTCCATCAGGAGCGCCTTCTTCAAGAAGACACCGAGGCGCGGCCGGTCAGCCGCGCCTCTTGCACAGATCGTGCATGATCGTTCGGAAAAGGATCATGCGCCGCTTCGGGAGGCGATCAGAAGAAGCCGAGTTTCTTCGGGCTGTAGCTGACCAGCATGTTCTTGGTCTGCTGATAGTGATCGAGCATCATCTTGTGGTTCTCGCGGCCGATGCCGGACTGCTTGTAACCGCCGAACGCGGCGTGCGCAGGATAGGCATGGTAGCAGTTGGTCCAGACGCGTCCGGCCTGGATGGCACGGCCGAAACGGTAACAGCGATTCGCGTCGCGGCTCCAGATGCCGGCGCCGAGGCCGTAGAGCGTGTCATTGGCGATCGACAGCGCTTCGTCATCATCCTTGAAAGTGGTGACAGAAACCACCGGCCCAAAGATCTCCTCCTGGAAGACGCGCATCTTGTTGTGACCCCTGAACACGGTCGGCTTGACGTAATAGCCGCCCGCCAGATCGCCCGGCAGATGGTTCTGTTCGCCACCGATCAGCACTTCGGCACCTTCCTGCCGGCCGATGTCGAAATAGCTCAGGATCTTTTCCAGCTGTTCGCTCGACGCCTGCGCGCCGATCATCGTTGCCGGATCGAGCGGATCGCCCTGGACGATTGCCTCGACCCGCTTCAGAGCCTTTTCCATGAACTTGTCGTAGATCTTCTCATGCACCAGCGCCCGGCTCGGACAGGTGCAGACCTCGCCCTGATTGAGCGCGAACATGACGAAGCCTTCGATCGCCTTGTCGAAGAAGTCGTCGTCCTCCGATGTCACGTCCTGGAAGAAGATGTTGGGCGACTTGCCGCCGAGCTCGAGCGTCACCGGGATGAGGTTCTGGCTCGCATATTGCGAGATCAGCCGGCCGAAC
>NZ_RZQG01000422.1:0-5081 GCF_003998635.1 Mesorhizobium sp. M7D.F.Ca.US.004.03.1.1 | reverse complement strand
GACACAAAAATCCTTCACAGTATGGGCTACGCCCAGGAATTGGCTCGCCGCATGAGCGGCTTCTCGAACTTTGCCATTTCCTTCTCGATCATCTGCATTCTGGCGGGCGGCATTACGTCTTTCCCGCTGGCCATGGCCACCGGCAGCGGTTTCGAGGCGACTGTCGGCTGGGTCATCGGGGGCGTCTTCGCCCTTGTCGTCGCCGCTTCGCTCGGCCAGATCGGCTCGGCCTATCCGACCGCCGGCGGCCTCTACCACTGGTCGTCGATTCTGGGCGGACGCGGCTGGGGCTGGGCCACGGCCTGGATCAACTTGCTCGGCCTGATCTTCGTCGTTGCCTCGGTGAATGTAGGCGTCTACCTGCTGTTTCAAGGGCTCGTCGCGGGTCCGATCTTCGGCTGGGACACATCGGCTTGGGGCTTCTGGCAGCAGACGGCGGCAGTCGTCTTGATTACCATCACCCAAGGCCTCTTTAATCATCTCGGCATCAAGACGACGACGATGTTGACCGACTTTTCCGGCTACCTCATCCTCGTTGTTGCGGTCGTCCTGACGCTGACCTTCCTGATCTGGGGGGCGCATGGCTTCGATCTTGCGCGGTTGACGACTTTCGTCAACACGACCGGCGATCTCGGTGGTGGCTATGTTCCGACGGCTCGCACCGCACTCGTGGCCTTCCTGATCGGCCTTCTCTATCCGCTTTACACGATCACCGGCTTCGACGCCTCGGCGCATACCGCCGAGGAAACGCACAATGCCCGCGTTGCGGTGCCCAGAGGCATGATCCACGCGGTCCTGTGGTCTCTCGTCTTCGGTTTCATCATGGCGGTCTCCTTCGTCCTCGCCAGCCCCGATCTCGTGGCGACCGCCAAGGACGGCGGCAATGCCTGGTTCAACCTGTTCAACAATCTGCCAGCGCCAACCTGGCTCAAGGCTCTGCTCGGCATCGCCATCGTGCTGTCGAACTATCTTTGCGCGCTGGCCGGCCTCACTTCGACCTCGCGCATGATCTTTGCCTTTTCGCGTGACGGAGGTCTGCCGGGGTCGTCTTTGTGGAAGCAGGTTTCGCCGACCTGGCGCACGCCCGTCCCGGCTATCTGGCTCGGTGTTGTGCTGTCGATCGCCGCCACGCTCTATTCGCCGGCTTTTGCGGCGCTCGCTGCTGGTTGCGCTCTCTTCCTCTATGTCTCCTACGCCATGCCGATCGCAGCCGGACTTCTGGCGGAAGGAAAGAGCTGGACCGAATTCGGACCGTTCCGGCTCGGCATCTGGTCAAAGCCGTTCGCCGTCATCACCGTGCTTGGTGTTCTGGTGTTGATGTATGCCGGCATCCAACCGCCCTTCGACATCCTGATCAACTATGCGATCGGATTGATCGTTCTGCTCGTCGTTTTGTGGTTCGCCGTTGAAAACCGCCGCTTCCAGGGGCCGCCTATTGGCGATGCGGCAATCGCCAAGCGCAGGGCGACCATCGCAGCGGCCGAAAAGGCCGTTGGCGAATCCGCCTAAACAGCCGATCAAACCGTGGCGGGTCCGCTCGCCACGGTTTTTTATTTCCGTTCAATATGACAAGCCCCAAACGACAAGCGCTGGAGTGCCAAAGGAATGGCCGGAAATTTCTCGTTCGATCAATTGAAGAAAGCGGTTTCCAGCGGCGAGATCGACACGGTGCTCGCTTGCATCGTCGACCTGCAGGGTCGGCTCGCCGGAAAGCGTTTCCTGGCGCAGTATTTCGTCGATTCCGCGCATGACGAGACGCATGGCTGCAACTATCTGCTGGCCGCCGACATCGATATGGAACCGGTGCCCGGCTACAAGGCGGCGAGCTGGTCGAAAGGTTATGGCGACTTCGTCATGAAGCCTGATCTCGCCACGCTGCGGCGCATTCCCTGGCTGGAAAAGACCGCACTCGTGATCTGCGACGTGCTCGACCACCACACCCATGACGACCTGCCGCATTCACCGCGAGCCATCCTCAAGAAGCAGGTCAAGCGGCTGACGGAGCGCGGCTATATCGGCTATTTCGCTTCCGAGCTTGAATTCTATCTGTTCAACGAGACCTACGATTCCGCCCGCAAGAAGCACTGGCAGGGTCTCGATACCGCATCGCCCTATATCGGCGACTACCAGATCGGCATCACCACCAAGGAAGAGGGCGTCATGCGCCGGCTTCGCAACGAGATGGAAGCGGCCGGCATTCCGATCGAGAATTCCAAGGGCGAGTGGGGTCCGGGCCAGGAAGAGATCAATGTGCGCTATGCCGAGGCGCTCGACATGGCCGATCGCCACGTCATCCTGAAGAACGGCGCCAAGGAGATTGCCGAGTCCGAGGGCAAGGCGATCTCGTTCATGTCCAAGTACAATTACGGGCTCGCCGGCAATTCCAGCCACATCCACAATTCGCTGTGGAGCGCCGACGGCAAGACGCCGCTGTTCTTCGACAAGAAGGCCGACTGGACGCTGTCGACGCTCGGCCAGCAATGGGCCGCCGGCCAGCTCAAATACGCCAAGGAGTTCACCTGGTTCCTGGCGCCCTACATCAACTCCTACAAGCGCTTTCAGGCCGGCACCTTCGCGCCGACCAAGATCATGTGGAGCGAGGACAACCGCACCGCCGGCTTCCGCCTGTGCGGCGAGGGCACCAAGGGCATCCGCATGGAATGCCGCATCGGCGGTGCCGACTTGAACCCGTATCTCGCCTTCGCGGCGCTGATCGCCGCCGGCCTTGCCGGCATCGACGAGAAGCTGGAATTGCAGAAGCCGTTTGTCGGCGATGCCTATCAGGCATCTCGTTTGCCGGAGATCCCGAAGACGCTGCGCGATGCCACCGAGACGCTGGCGAAGTCCAAGATGCTCAAGCAGGCGCTCGGCGAGGATGTGCTCGAACACTATGTCCACACCGCAAAATGGGAGCAGTTCGAATACGACCGCCGCATTACGGATTGGGAACTGCATAGAGGGTTCGAGCGGTACTAGGTATCGACCGTTCGTCGGCGCCGCTCCCTCACCCTTACCCTCTCCCCGTGAAGAATGGGGAGAGGGTGTCGGCAGGCGGATGAGGGGCAGCGCCAGGCCATACGATTTTTGTTGTAGAATACGAGGACTTACAAAATGACCGAGACGGTCAAACTCATTACCCCCATCGATGGCTCGATCTATGCCGAGCGGCCGATCGCAACAGATCAGGCGGTCAATGCCGCGGTCGAGCGTGCCAAGGCGGCGCAAGAGAAATGGGCGCTGACGCCGATCGTCGAGCGCGGCAAGTACATGCTCGCGATGCTGGAAGCGCTGGTCGCGATGACCGACGAGATCGTGCCGGAAATCGCCTGGCAGATGGGGCGGCCCGTGCGCTATGGCGGCGAATTCGGCGGCGTCAAGGAACGCACCAACTACATGGTCGAGATCGCCGAGCAGGCGCTCAAGTCGGTGCCGGCCTCCAACCCGAAGGACGGCTTCCGCCGCTATGTGAAGAAGGATCCGCTCGGCGTGGTCATGGTGATCGCGCCGTGGAACTATCCCTATCTCACCGCCGTCAACACCATCGTGCCGGCGCTGATGGCCGGTAATACCGTCATCCTCAAGCATGCGGCGCAGACGCTGCTGGTCGGCGAGCGCTTCCAACAGGCTTTCGACAGAGTGGGTCTGCCCAAGGGCGTGTTCCAGAATGTCGTGCTGAACCACGCTCAGACCGAGAAGCTGCTCGGCTCAGGCAAGATCGACCATGTCAATTTCACCGGCTCGGTCGGCGGCGGCCGCGCCATCGAAAGGGCAGCAGCGGGTACCTTCATGACGCTCGGGCTCGAACTTGGCGGCAAGGATCCGGCCTATGTGCTGCCGGACGCCAAGATGGATCATGCCGTTGCCAATCTGGTCGACGGCGCCTTCTATAATTCCGGCCAGTGCTGCTGCGGCATCGAACGCGTCTATGTGCACGAAAAGGTCTATGACGAATTCGTCGAGGGCTTCATCGCCGAGACGAAGAACTATGTCGTCGGCAATCCGCTCGACCAGGCGACGACGATGGGGCCGATGGCGCAGGCGCGCTTCGCCGACCTGATCCGCGAACAGAAGGCCGAGGCACTGCGCAAGGGCGCGGTGGCGCACATCAACATGAAGGTGGCTAACGACAAGGCCGGCTCGCCCTATCTGGCGCCGGAAGTGCTGACCAATGTCGACCATCAGATGAGCGTCATGCGCGAGGAAAGCTTTGGCCCGATCGTCGGCATCATGAAAGTGCGCAACGACGAAGAGGCAATCGCGCTGATGAACGACAGCCCCTACGGGCTGACGGCCTCGATCTGGACGCGCGACACCGAGCATGCGGTGGCGATCGGCGACCGCATCGAAACCGGCACGGTGTTCATGAACCGCTGCGACTACCTCGACCCTGCCTTGGTCTGGACCGGTGTCAAGGACACCGGCAAGGGTGCGGGCTTGTCGGCCATCGGCTACGACAATCTGACCAGGCCGAAATCATTCCATCTGCGCGAAGCCATCTGATTTATTGAAAGACAAAAATGTCCAAGCTGATCTCCAAATGGAACTACCCCACCACCGTCCGCTTCGGCGCCGGCCGCATCAAGGAATTGCCGGAAGTGCTGGCGGCCACCGGTATCAAGCGGCCGCTGTTCGTCACCGATCCGGGCCTGGCGAAACTGCCGGTCGTCGCGTCGACACTGAAGATCCTCGACGATGCCAAGGTCCCTTACGGCGTCTTCTCCGAGGTCAGGCCGAACCCGGTCGAGTCCAATCTCACCGCCGGCATCGCCGTGTTCAAGAAGGGCAAGCATGACGGCGTCATCGCCTTCGGCGGCGGCTCGGCGCTCGATCTCGGCAAGCTGATCGCCTTCCAGGCCGGGCAGACGCGGCCGGTGTGGGACTTCGAGGATGTCGATGACTGGTGGACGCGCGCCAATTCAGATGCCATCGCGCCGATCATCGCCGTGCCGACCACCGCCGGCACCGGATCGGAAGTCGGCCGCGCCGGCGTCATCACCAACGAGGCGACGCACACCAAGAAGGTCATCTTTCATCCCAAATTGTTGCCGGCCATCGTCATTGCCGATCCGGAACTGTCGGTC
>NZ_RZQG01000421.1:0-5127 GCF_003998635.1 Mesorhizobium sp. M7D.F.Ca.US.004.03.1.1 | reverse complement strand
GTCAGGTGAATATCTTGCGGCCGCCGTCGCCGATCCGCTGATCATCTTCGACCGGACAGCCACCATCGTCCACGCCAATGCCGCCGCTTTCGCCGCCTTCGGCGGGATAGCGCCGGGCATGTCGCTGTCGTTGAAATTCCGGGCGCCGGAAATGCAGGCGCTGCTGGACGGCGTGCTGTCGGGCGACCTCGCCTCCGATGTCGTCGACTATACGGAAAAGCTGCCGGTCGAACGGGCTTACCGGGTGAGCGCGTCCTCGGTCGGCCACGCCACCGATCTTTATGTACTGGTGTTCAAGGACCAGAGCGAAGCGCGCAGGATCGACCGTATGCGCGCCGACTTCATCGCCAATGCCAGCCACGAACTGCGCACGCCGCTCGCCTCCATCGCCGGCTTCATCGAAACGCTGCGCGGGCCGGCCCGCAACGACCCGGCGGCGCGCGATCAGTTCCTGCAGATCATGCAGAGCCAGACGGGTCGCATGGCGCGTCTGATCGACGATTTGCTGTCGCTGTCGCGGCTTGAGATGAAGCCTTATCTGAAGCTTGGAACCGAGGTCGATCTGCGCGAGACCGTCGACAGCGTCATCGATTCGCTTGGACCGCTGGCCAGGGAAAACAGCGTTGCCATCGAGCGGGACTATGCCGATGGGCCGCTTGATGTGCCGGGCGATCGCGACGAACTTTTTCAGGTGTTCGAGAACCTTCTGGAAAACGCCTGCAAATACGGGCAGTCGGGCGGGCGCGTCGTGGTGTCGATCGCGCGCAGCGATGCCGGCTCGGAACCGGGTATCGACGTGACTATCAGGGATTTTGGCCCCGGCATTCCAGAAGAGCACATTCCGCGCATCACCGAGCGTTTCTATCGCGTCGATGTCGAGACCAGCCGGACCCAGAAAGGCACCGGCCTTGGCCTGTCGATCGTCAAGCATATCCTGACGCGCCACAACGCAAGGCTTTCGATCAAGTCCGAGGTCGGTCAAGGCGCCGCCTTCTCGGTTCATTTGCCGACGCACTGAAACCGCCCTAGTTTTCCACCAGACCGTTTCTTTTTTCTGTCATCCGGCTAGCGTATCAGCGGGGATTCGAGGAAACGACTCAAAGTCAAAACACCCGTGGGAAGGCATTTTATCATGCAGTCCGTGCATACTATGAGCGCCTATGATGAGGAGCTCAAATATCTGTCGAAGCGCATCGCGGCGATGGGCGGCCATGCCGAGCGCATGGTCGAACAGGCGGTTGCCGCTCTCGTCAACGCTGACCCCGGCCTCGCCCAGAAGGTCATCCGCGATGATGCCGTGCTGGATGAAGGGCAACGCGAAATCGACGACAAGGCGATCATCATCATCGCCAAGCGCCAGCCGATGGCGACGGATTTGCGCGAGATCGTCGGCGCGATCCGCATCTCCGCCGACCTGGAACGGGTCGGCGACCTCGGCAAGAACGTCGCCAAGCGGGTGGTTGCTGTCACCGACGGACGCCAGCCGACCAGCCTGTTCCGCGGCCTCGAGGCCCTGGCCAACCTGGCGCTGACCCAGCTCAAGGAAGTGCTCGACGTCTACGCGTCTCGCTCGGTGGAGAAAATCGGCTTCGTGCGCGACCGCGACGACCAGATCGACGCCATGTACACATCGTTGTTTCGCGAATTGCTGACCTACATGATGGAAGATCCGCGCAACATCACGCCCTGCACGCATCTGCTGTTCTGCGCCAAGAACATCGAGCGTATCGGTGATCACGCCACCAACATCGCCGAGACCATCTACTACATCGTCACCGGCGAGCAGTTGCCGGCCGAGCGACCCAAGGGCGACAAGACCGACAAGATCGGTCTTTCCGAGACGCTGCCGGTTAAGTGAACGGCCGCCTCTCGAACCGTCGCCCGAATTACGCTAAGCTTTCCGGGCTTTGCCTCTATCCTCGTCCGTGGATTTGCTTCGGGAGGTCGTGATGGAAAATGTTCGGAACCTGACCCCGGCGCCTGCGCCTGCTTCCGGCATAATCGCTTGCGGCGTCTACACGGCCGGGCGCCGCATCGCCGATATTCCCATCGAGGAAGCCGGCGAATGGGCAAAAAAATCCGGTCATGTCGTCTGGATTGGCCTGCTCGAGCCCGACCGCAACCTGCTTCTGCGCGTTCAGGCGCAGTTTCACCTGCATGAACTGGCGATCGAGGATGCCGAGCACCCACACCAGCGGCCGAAGATCGAGCAATATGGCGATGCCTTGTTCATCGTCGCCCGCACCGCGCAACTGATCGACGGCCGGGTCACCTTCGGCGAGACCCATTTGTTCGTCGGCAGCGGCTACATTGTCAGCGTTAGGCACGGTCCTTCGACGTCCTATGCCGCCGTTCGTCAGCACTGGGAAAGCTGCCCGCATTCGCTGGCCAAGGGCGAGGATTTCGTTCTCTACGCCATTCTCGATTTCATCGTCGACAACTACATGCCGGTGCTCGAGCAGATCGAGGACGAAGTCGAGGTGATCGAGGATAGGGTTCTGTTGAAGCCAATGACCGGCCCTGACATCGAGCGGCTCTATATGCTGCGCCGCGATCTCTTGCGCCTGCGCAATGCAGCGCTTCCGCTGGTCGAAGTCTGCCGACGGTTGACCAGCGCCGAGCTGCCGCAGATCCATACAGCCATGCATCCGCTGTTTCGCGACGTGACCGATCACATCCGCACTGTCCAGGAAAAGATCGACAGTCTGCGCGAGGTGCTGGCGTTCGCTTTCGAAGCCAGCCTGCTGGTCGGCCAGAGTCAGGAAACGGCGATCTCCAAGAAGCTCGCCTCATGGGCCGCCATTCTGGCGGTGCCGACGGCGTTCGCCGGCATCTACGGTATGAATTTCAGCGACATGCCGGAACTGAAGATGGAGTACGGCTACCCGATGGTGCTGACCACGATCGCGCTGATCTGCGCGTTCCTCTACTGGCGGTTTCGCAAGAATGGGTGGCTGTGAAGATAGGGCAGTAGGGCAGTAGGGCAGTAGGGCAGTAGGGCAGTAGGGCAGTAGGATGGCATTTCGTGAGCGCAGCTTTCCGCACTCATACTGCCCTACTGCCCTACTGCCCTACTCCCTATTCCCTTGCCTACCGGCTCCGCCGCCGCTCCGATGCCGGCTGGAACGCCACGCGGGCGTGATACTTGCAATAGGGCCCGGTTTCGGCGGCCTCGTTGCCGCAGAAATGGAAATCCTCCGAAAGCGGATCGCCGTTCGGCCATTTGCAGGTCCGCTCAGTCAGCTCGACGAGTTGCAGATGCCGCGAGATCGGCAACACGACATTCTCGACCGGGCGGATGTAGTGGCGTGCCACCGGTTCGGCATCGAACTGCGTCTGCAAGGCCGTCGCGCCGATCGACGTCGTGACATGGCGTGCCGCGGTTGCGGCGCGTGACACCGATTTCTGAACGGTCGATCCTTGCGCCGCCTTCTTTTGGCGTGCCGGCGTGGCGGTCGAGCGTCCGCGGCCCGACAGTTTCAGCCGGTGCACCTTGCCGATGACCGCGTTGCGGCTGACCCCTCCAAGCTGTGCAGCAATCTGGCTCGCGCTCAGACCCTCCGACCACAGTTTCCTGAGAAGTTCTACCCGCTCGTCAGTCCAGTTCATGACCGCGCTCCTCTAAGCGTGCGGCAATCGGAATCCCTTACCGACCCGGCAACATTTGCCGGGGCAGACACCACATATATCTGGTGATTAGGTCCGCCGCACGAAATCTAGTTATTTCTCGACTACAACTACTCTATCCGCTGACTCGGTGACAAGAGTCCCAAGTGCAACACGAATCGGTTTTTTCGGTTTTCCCCAACTTGCCCGGTCGCTTATGAGCCGGCGTCTCGTTAGGGGGCTTGCCGCGCGCCACTACGCGACGTTTTCGTTGACTTCATGGCCGAAAAACACGATAAGCCGCACAGGCCGCCGCTTTGGCGGCTTTTTGATTTTCCGGTACCGGAGACGCATATAATGAGCGGTTCGGCGCTTTACGAGACCTTTGCTCGCGCACCCCTGGCCTTCGACCACGGGGAGGGCACTTGGCTGATTACCGACAAAGGCGAGCGATATCTCGATTTTGCCGGCGGCATCGCCGTCAATTCGCTCGGCCACAGCCATCCGCATCTGGTCGCCGCACTCACCCAGCAGGCCGCCAAGCTCTGGCATGTTTCCAATCTCTATGAGATTCCGGGGCAGAGCCGGCTCGGCGAGCGGCTGGTCGACGCCACTTTCGCCGACAAGGTGTTCTTCACCAATTCGGGCGCCGAGGCGCTGGAATGCGCAATCAAGACGGCGCGCCGCTACCAGTTCGTCAACGGACACCCCGAGCGCTTCCGCGTCATCACCTTCGAAGGCGCCTTCCATGGCCGCACGCTGGCGACCATCGCGGCCGGCGGCCAGTACAAATATCTCGAAGGCTTCGGTCCCAAGGTCGAAGGTTTCGATCAGGTCGGTTTCGACGACATCGACGCCGCTGAAAAGGCGATCACGCCGGAGACGGCCGCCATCCTGATCGAACCGGTGCAGGGCGAGGGCGGTATCCGTCCGGTGCCGACGCAATCGCTGAAGCGGCTCAGGCAATTGTGCGAGCAGCACGGCCTGCTGTTGATTTTCGACGAGGTCCAGTGCGGCATCGGCCGCACCGGCAAGCTGTTCGCGCATGAATGGTCAGGGGTTACGCCAGACATCATGGCGATCGCCAAGGGCATTGGCGGCGGCTTCCCGATGGGCGCCTGCCTTGCCACGGATGAAGCGGCCGTCGGCATGACCGCAGGCGTGCATGGCACCACGTTCGGCGGCAACCCGCTGGCGATGGCTGTCGGCAACGCCGTGCTCGATGTCGTGCTGGAAGACGGCTTCCTCGAAGATGTCCAGCGCAAGGCGCTGCTGCTGAAGCAGGGGCTTGCGTCGGTCGCCGACGAGTTTCCCGAGGTCATCGAGGACATCAGGGGCGCGGGGCTGATGCTCGGCCTCAAATGCGCCATGCCCAACACCAAGGTGAACATGGCATTGCGTGATCAGCACCTGCTGGCGGTGCCAGCCGGCGACAACGTCATTCGCCTGCTGCCGCCGCTCACCGTCACCGATGCTGAGATCCACGACGCGCTCAACCGCATCCGCGCCGGCGCCAAGGGC
>NZ_RZQG01000420.1:0-5129 GCF_003998635.1 Mesorhizobium sp. M7D.F.Ca.US.004.03.1.1 | reverse complement strand
CTGCAGGCCGTTCTGGTTGGAATCGACGCCGATGCCGAGCTTGCCGGCATCAGCCGCCGCCTGCAGCACGCCGACGCCGGTGCCGCCGGCCGCCGCGTAGACCACGTCGGAGCCCTGGTCGATCTGCGTCTTGGCGATCTCGCCGCCCTTGGCCGGGTCGTTCCACGCCGCTGGCGTATCACCGGTCATGTTCTGGATGACGTCGGTCGCACCGGCCGACTTGGCGCCGCCGACATAGCCGCATTCGAACTTGCGGATCAGCGGGATGTCCATGCCGCCGACGAAGCTGACTTTCTTGGACTTCGAGGCCATCGCCGCCAGGATGCCGACCAGATAGGAGCCTTCGTTCTCCTTGAATACCAGCGAGCGAACATTGGGCAGGTCGACGGCGTCGTCGATGATGGCGAAGTTGAGATCGGGATATTCGGCCGCGACCTTCTTCAGCGCATCCTCCCAGGCGAAGCCGGCCATGACGATCGGGTTGTGGCCGTCCTCGGCGAAGCGGCGCAGCGCCTGCTCGCGCTGCGAGGCATTGGACACCTCGAACTCGACATAAGCGACGCCGGTCTCGGTCTTGAACTTCTCGGCGCCGTGATAGGCAGCCTCGTTGAAGGATTTGTCGAACTTGCCGCCGAGATCATAGAGGATGGCTGGCTGGACATCCGCGGCGAAAGCCGGAAGAACCATTGCGGTTGCGGCCAGGAGGCCGAGAACGATACGTTTCATGTGATCCACACCCTGTCGGTTATTTTTTCCGTTACGCACCGGATACCCGCCCGGTTCTCCGGCAGGCATACGACGTCAGCCAGGAGTGTACTCCCCTCCCGCTCGGGTCAATCTGGCATGGCCCGAAACAAAATTCACGCGGAATTTTGACCTTTTGGAAAAGCATGGCGTGGGTAAGCCGCACGGCTGCTTGTTCCCTGCGCCACGGGACTTAGGCGGAGACCGCAGCCGGAATGGTGCAAGCGAGGCCGGTACCTTTGAGGTTGCAAGTGCCGTAAGGGTTCTTCGCCAGATATTGCTGGTGATCGCCTTCGGCAAAGTAGAATTCGGGCGCCGGCGCGATCTCGGTGGTGATCCTGCCGTGGCCGGCACCGCGCAGCGAGGCCTCATAGGCATCGCGCGAAGCGCTCGCCGTTCGCAATTGCGCATCACCTGATGTGTAGATCGCGGAGCGGTAGGTGGTGCCGACATCATTGCCCTGGCGCATGCCTTGCGTCGGGTCGTGGCTTTCCCAGAACAGCTTCAGAAGCGCGGCATAGGAGACGATCTTGGGATCGTGGACGACCAACACCACTTCGGCATGGCCGGTGAGCCCGGTACAGGTTTCCTGATAGGTCGGATTGGGCGTGAAGCCGCCGGCATAGCCGACCGCTGTGACCCACACGCCTTCGAGTTGCCAGAACAGCCGCTCCGCACCCCAGAAGCAGCCCAGCCCGAACATCGCCGTCTCCAGCCCCTCGGGATAGGGACCCTTCAGCGGTCTTTTCAAGACCTTGTGCCTGGGGGCGATCGGGATCGCTCTGGCGCGTCCCGGCAACGCCTCGGACGGCTTCGGCAGATTGAGCTTCTTGTTCAGCATGTCGCTGAGAAAGAACATGCGCGGCTTTCCTCTCTGGGTGGGACGCAAGAAGCCGCCTGACGGTGGCTCTTTCGTTTGAGCATCGGATTTTCCCAAAACCGGCAACCACTTTTGGATCAGATGCTTATGTGGCCGCGAACTGTCCCGTGCGCCGTTGCCGCCTGTAGCCGATCGCATAGAGCAGGAAGGCCAGCACCGCGAACACGGCGAAGCCCGGCTGGTTGAGCACCCAGGCGATGGCGCCGTCCCACAGCAGCGGACCGGCCTTGGCGCGAACGAAGGTCTCGAAGGAAGCCCGCGTGTCGGGCGAGACGGCCAGCCAACTGGTGTTGAGCGGGGTCAGTACAAGCACTGAGGCCGCCACAGTGCGTGTCGCGTCGAGCACCGCCATGATGACGGAAATCGACAGCGCGACCATTGCGGCAAGACGGAAAACGAAGCGAAACATTGGAGACCTTCCTCCGGCCAGCCCTCAAGCTCCTCCCGAGGGCCTTCCGGTTTCAAAACGAGAGATAGAATGCGCATGTCTGGTTCGCAATCGCCATACGCGAATTTGAAGCCCGACTAAGCCGCCGGCTTGCGTTTGCGCCGGTGGACGCGCCAGACGGCGAAAATGCCGCCGCCTATGGCGCCGACTACCAGCCCGGCCAGGCCGATGAACACGGCGAAATAACCGCAGGCGCCTTCGAAGCAGCTCATGTCGGTACCATTCGCAATGATCGAGCCCGCGAAGAAGCCGGCGAGGGCGCCAACGACCGCGCCGAGGACGATGCCGAGCAGGGCGGCGACGATCGAAACGAGAACCGGCGGCGCTTCGGTTCTTGGCTTGGCATAGACAGTCTCGGCTTCAGACCCGCGGCGCAGCAGATAGATGCAGAGAACCCCGATGGCGATTTCCGCAACGGTGATGGTAAGCGCCTTGCCTGAAAAGACGAAATCGGAAATCGTCAGCACATAGGCCTGCCGCGCCAGCAGCCAGACGATGGTGGCGATCTGCCAGATGGTGAACTGGCGCGGGAAGCGCGCCGAGCGGCCAAAGGCGAGGCCGAGCAGATAGAGCCCCCATAGAATGGTGATGATGTCGACGGCGAGCCCGCCATAGATCAGGTAGAAAACTCCGTCCGGCAGGCTGTAGTCCCACACCAGTCGCCAGGTGGATATCAGGCCGTAGACCGACCACGCCATGACGAAGACGAGCCAGCCCGGCGGCACGAAGGACAGCCCGCTGTCCGGCCGCCTGGCTGGCGTCTGTCCATTGCTCGATGTCATGTCCGCACGATGCCCCCGCAAAGCCTTGTCACTCGACAGGCGGCTCCGGGGGAAGTCAAGGGCGGCCGGCCTGCGGTCCTGCCCTTGCACACCATTGCGGTCGCGGCGCTGCAAAAACGGGCACGCCGGCGGCCTTGCGAAACACTGTGTGGCCGGCAAAGCGAATAGACTGCCGTTATGGCTTGGCATTCGCCGTCGGATCGACTAGATGAGCCCCGCGCCTGTTGCTTTGACGGCTCAGGTGCGGGGGAAGGGCGCTTGCTGGTTGGCGACGCCGATGGCGGAAATTCCGCCTTGCCCCAAGGGAGGTGCATCTCCCCAACCCGCGCGGCGAAACCGGCCGACGCGACATGCATGGACGGAGAGGTGGCCGAGTGGTTGAAGGCGCACGCCTGGAAAGTGTGTTTACGGGAGACCGTAACGCGGGTTCGAATCCCGCTCTCTCCGCCATTTACATAGCAAAATCAATAGGTTACTCTTATTTTAGGGCTGTCATGCCTTGGCGGAACATGAAAACCCGCACGAGGCGGATTCTATCGTTACCATGTGACAACTGTCAGACTGGTAGCAGCACATCGTCCGGGCCCATCCTGTCTGGCTAGGTCCTTCGGTCGATCGCGCAGGCCGTATACTCGCGGCGTTGTTATGCGAACAAGCCCATAAAGTTTTATTCGCATTTTAACTAATGAAGCTCATCCTACTAGATGGTGTGGTATCGACTCGCGGGGGCAGAGTGGAATGACTGACCTGGATGACGAGGATGACGTCCTAAAACCCAGCCCATCCAAACGCTGGCGAACAATGGCTCTGAAGACAGCACAGTTTGTCCCCCCTGTTATTTCGATAGGGTGTGCCATCACAGTTGGCTACTTTGCCTATTTGGCCGCCAACCAAAAACCGCCGGCCGATATAGCAGCACTGGCAGTGTCGATCCTCAAGTCCAGCGATGCATCCCCGGAAATGCGGGAATGGGCCGCGGACGCCATAGGAATACAGAACGATCTTGGAATGCCGGCCAAATCCATTCAGCAATGAAACTGGGGCAAGCGCAGATCGCCGGGCGCGTATGCCGCCCGATATCGGCGCTAGACCGGGTATCTGACGCAAGGCCCCAGACACTTTTCCCGAAGCCGCTCAGCAAAGCCAGCTCCGCGCAAAAGCGCCTTCGAAACAACCGCTTCGGCAGCAGCCGGGCACACTCAAAAAATCGTCCAGGCCCAGCTTGGAACCTCCTGCGCCGTTGCGCGTTTCTTGGCGTCCCGTTCGCGGACCCGCCCGGATATTTCTCCAAGCGCGCGATAAAATCAGGAGCCCGCTTCATGCACGACAAGCTGTTTCATTCACCGGTCGCATTGTCCGTCGGCCTCGGTTTCAAGCGCGAGATTGCCTCGCTGGCCCAAATGCACGACTTTCTGACCGACTGGACGACCTCTCGCCGCGGTCCGCTTTTTCGCAATGCGGTGAAGGCATGTGAGCTCGCCATTCCGGGCTATGTGACCATCGAGCAGGCACGCCGGGCGCTGCTCGAATTTGCGCAAGCCACCGGCATCCTGTGGCCGGACCTCGAGCCGGTCGCGGGCGTGCATGCCGTTGCGCGTGGCTATGGCGGTTACGCCGCCTGAGGATTGATGCTCCCATCGCGGTGGCCAAAGCCACACGTGCCACCACAGAAAGCCCGGCTCGGCCCTCGCCAGCCGGGCTTTCGTTTTTCCAGCAACGGAGGAACCGCCATCTTGCAGCTGAGGCTGACGACGTTGCGCCTTCCGTGGCAATCAACTTGTCGAACCCGTGCGTCGCCGGGTTCGATCCGGCCTTTCTCAGCATGATGCGAGAGCCGCTTAGACGCGGCCCACCGATCATCTTTTCGCGGATCTACGCTGCTTCAGCCGCGACGTTCACGGCCGACTCCGCGAGCTGCGTCAGCGCTTCGTCGGTGGCTTTCTCTTCCTTCAGCGTCGCTTCAAGCAGCGTCACGGCCTCGTTCAGGCCGAATTCGCCGGCCCAGGTCCTCAGCGTCCCATAGCGCGAGATCTCGTAGTGTTCGACCGCTTGCGCGGCAGCCAGCAGGCCGGCGTCGAGCGCGGGAGATCCCTTGTACTCCTCCATGATCTCGGCGCCTTCCTCGGTGATGCCCATGATGGCCGCACAGGTCTTGCCGGCTGGCTTCTTGCCGATCACACCAAAGACCTTCTCCAGCCTTGCGACATGCCCTTCGGTCTCGGTCCGGTGCTTTTCGAAGGCGGCTTTCAGGTCGGCACTTTGCGCGGCCCTGGCC